>CAYTVP010000264.1:0-6383 GCA_964441675.1 uncultured Solibacteraceae bacterium
CCGCGATTCAGGCGCCGGAAGGAAAACTACGGCTGAAGAGCAGAGTGAAGGAGCCATCGAGCATTGTTTCGCCCGATCTTGTCTGGGTGGAAGGTGACCTGCGAGCGCAGGGCGATGTTCGCATGTTCGGACGAAAGATCGCCTTCGTTGACGATCATGGTCAAGATCAGGGAGCACCGCTTGAGCTGCAGCGTAGGGGCGATAACGTCGCAGGCGGCCGCTTCCTGCAAGCGCGCATCGGATCGGCTGAAACAGGACTCAACCGGTTCGAAGTAGGCCCGGACTCCGGCGCCGGCGTTGTACCGAAGTTCGTCGTTCGCGATGACGGACGAGTGGGGGTTGGAACTACTACACCGGGCGCGAAGCTGGAGCTTTTCGACGGTGACCTTCTTCTCAAGGCGGCTGCCGAGGATCCCGGCGACATCATTTTTCAAAACAAGGACGGTGTCCAGAAGGCTCGCATTTGGGGCAAAGGAACAGCCGGCGCGGCCCTCCACTTATCGAGTGGCGATGCCACAGCGGACATCACTATCGATGAAACGGGCAAGGTGGGCTTCGGAACGGAAACGCCGAACCGGGCCGTAACAGTTCGGGGGGCAGCAAGCACTTTTCTCAATATCATTGCGAGCGGCGGAACGCATGAGGTGCTGATCGGCGCGGATGCAAATGGCGGCATCGTATCGACGATGACGAATCACGATCTGATTTTCCGGTCAGGCGTGAACACCACGCGCATGGCGATCAAGGCGAATGGAAACGTTGGTGTAAACACGATAACGCCAGCTGTCCAGTTTCACGTAGCAGGTAACAGAATCCGGCTGGAAAATAACAATAAACGAATCGATCTGCGCGCCGACGGAAGCGCCGTTGACCTTCATTCGGAAACAAATAGCCTTTACATCCGGGCCAGCGGACCGGCGCCCGAAAACAACATTGCCATGAACTCGTTCCCAGGGGATGGCAATGTCGGGGTGGGAACCGGCTCCCCCGCTTGTAAGCTGCACGTACTGAGTTCTGTTGCAGGAGCTGCCGGCGCGGTTGCATCTCATGTCGCGGTAATCGAGAATGCGGCCGGCTCAAACGCGGACGTACT
This sequence comes from uncultured Solibacteraceae bacterium, assembly GCA_964441675.1. Lineage (GTDB taxonomy): Bacteria > Acidobacteriota > Terriglobia > Bryobacterales > Bryobacteraceae > JAPKYZ01. Next base: position 1,094 of record CAYTVP010000264.1, read on the forward strand.
TGCTTTGCGGTTGGGCGCGTCGCCGGCTACATCCTCCAATAACTTTCTTACCTTCTTCGCCGGCAATAACGCGGTCGGAAGCATAGAAGGAAACGGTCTGGGAGTTTCTCTCAACACAACCGGTGCGGACTTCGCCGAGGCTCTCCCGCTCGCCGACGGTGTATCGGCGGAGCCTGGCGATGTGGTCTCCATCATTGACGGAAAGCTCACGCTTGAGACGCGCGCCGGGCAACAGCTTGCGGCGGTTTCTACACGACCGGCCATTGTTGGAAACATACCCGTCAATACGGCACGCCACGCACGCGTGGCATTGCTCGGCCAGACACCGGTGAAGGTTCGCGGCCGCGTCATGTTCGGCGATGTCCTGGTGCCGTCCGGCCGAAACGATGGAACAGCTATTGCGCTTCATACCGAAAAGGCGGTTGCGCACCACCGGTTCGACATCATCGGCACCGCTTGGGAGTCCTCAGAGATCGAGGAAATAAAGCCTATTCGTACGGCTATCGGGATGGTGTCCTCGGTGTTGGCGCTGCTGAATCTTGCAGAGAAGACCAAGGGTCGGAAATCACGCGCAAGACGAACGCCCGCGCGACGCAGATGATCGAGGCAGCAAGATTCAATTCGACATACCTCGTGTCGCGGGATAACCCCTGGCCGCATGCGGTTCGTCAGCGTCTGGACGGAATTATCGGCCGCGAGCTTCCAGCCGCGCTCTCCGAGGAGATGGATAGATTGTCGTCCTCACGGGACGATCAATCGATCTGGATCTTTCGCCGCGTTCATTTTCAAGCAAACCTCGATCTTCAGCGCGGCGACAACGAGTTGGCGCGCGACTGGGCCGCGCAAATGGTCCTCGCACTGGCGCAACGGCTGGACGAATACAGTCCGTCTGATGACTTCATGCACTTCCCGAGTGAGGCGGATCTGCTTCGCGCATACGTACAGGACGCAGCTGGCAGACGACAGGAAAAGTGGTACTACGGCCGATTTGACGGATTGAAACTGCTTTCCGCCACGGCGCAGATTCGAACGGCCATTTGCCGTGTCGCGTCAGATGGCCTCGAAGCACTTGCCGGCATGAGCGCAAATCAACTCCACAAGGTTATGGCGGCCCTTTCCGAAAACGACGCCCGCAGAATCTGGGACGCGCTATCGGATCTGATGCCTTCCGCGGGAGCTATAGAAACCTTGATCGAGTTGAAAGAGATCTGGAACTCCGAGGGACGTTTTCTGCCTGATGGTGCGGGTGAGTTCCGGTGGGCACTTCATCTAGCCGTCGCGTCCTCACGAGGAAGGTCTGTCGAAGCCCGCAGATGGCCGCGGTTGGCGACGTCGGCAGGCCGGTTACTTCGTATATTTCAATCGATGAGCCGTGCCGATCGCGCCCTCATTCTCGACCGGCTGGCTCGAAATCGGACTGCTGAACTCGCAAGCGTTTTGAACTCCAGCGACATCGATGCAATCCAGCCTCTCGCTGGCGTGCCGCAAGAGCTGCTGGAGTCCTTCTTCGAACAGCAACCAATGGCGCGCGAAGTGCCAGAGCGACGGTACACGCCATTGGGCGGCGTGTTTCTTCTTCTGCCGTTTCTCGATGCGCTTCCCATACCGAGCACCATCCATGACGCAAATCTATTCCGGTTCTGGATTCTACTGAAGTGCTTCGGAACAGATCGGGCGTTACGTCTTTTTGAAGACCCGCTGATCCGTGAACTCCTTAAGATCGATCCGCAACTTTCGTGCGATTCCTTTTGCCGGTGGCAAGCCGGGCTGAGAATTCGCACATTGCGAATTTCACGCCGACTTCATCTTTTGTGCGATCTCATGCGCGATAACTCACGGCACCGCACCCCGGCAGATATTCGTTATCTACGCCTTCCGCGTCCATTGGCGGTAAGCCCCCGTAGAGACGGCTGGTTAGACGACAGCTCCCTGCTCATCCTGCGGTCGCTCGCGTGGCGTCTTCCCGGATTCTCAACAGCAAGTCTCGCCCACCTATTTACAAATTTTCTCGATCTTCCGGCCAGCGTGGAAGAACATCAGGATCGCCGTGTCGTCCGCCTGGGAAGTCCCCCGCTGCAGGTGCTGCTCAATATGACAGGGATCTGCCGGTGGCAGTATTCCGTCTCCTGGCTGGATGGCAAGCGCTTTGAGTTGTACCCGGAGGCCCCGTAGTGTCAGTTGTTGAATTTCTGAAGCACGAGCTGAGGCGGTTGGACCTGCTGTTGCGTTGCGAGATCCTCCGGGTACGGGCGCGCTATCAACCCACGGTCGATGAGTTGCGCGGGTTGTATGTAAGTGACGAGCACGTAGATGCTCTTGTCCGTGAACGCAGCGGAGACGTTGCTGGCACTTTGGACTTGGAAAGGCAGGCTGAAGAGTTACGCCTGTCGAACGCTCGCAGCCGTCCTGCCCAGTGGCAACTGCTGCAGTCACGCTTCCATCTCTCTCCGTTTGAGCAGGATGTCATCCTGCTCGCAGTTGCTCGCGAGATCGATTTGAAGTACGAGACGATCTTTGCCTATCTGCATAACGATGTCACTCGAAAACACGCCACAGTGGAGCTTGCCCTGCGCGTCCTTCGAAACGGCTCGCGCAACGCATTCCTTCCGGAAGCAACTCTTTTCGGCAAGGGACTCCTGACAGCCGCGGCGGAAAGCGCGCCTAGCTTCGCCGGCCGGGAAATCTCGCTCTCACCGGTATTGATTCGCCACCTGACCGGCCTTCCACCTGAGTCGTCGATTCCTTCGGTATCTTCCAGCGCCCCGGAACTTCTGCTTGGCACCGTTTCCCTACCCCGCCTATACGTCGTCGAGACCGGCGATACCACTGCTACGCGCGGGATGCTGGAGTCTGCCTGCTGCGAGGCCAGATTTCCGTTGCTCAACATCGACCTTCAGAACGGCAGCCTCCCGGATTTGGCACACCGAATTCAGTTGGTTCAGAGCTTGGAGAACTGCGGCGTATGCCTGTACAACGGCAGCGTCATTCTGGCCGCTCAGTCCGCTCCGCCGGAAGTACGCCGATTTTTCGAAGTACTTTCCGAACCAGTTGCACCAATCTGGGTTTTCGTTGAGCCGCGCATCTCCTGGCAGGGGATCATCCCGGGAAGCAGTGTTCGCGTGATTCGAGTTCCAGCTCCCACAGTCAAGGACCGTTACCGCATTTGGACCGAAGCACTGCCCGGAGTAACCACGACGCTCGCTCGATCACTGGCGTCCCGATACTCGCTGAGCAGAACGCAGATTCATGGCGTCGCTCGCGCCGCGCAAGACATATTGACGATTCGCGGCGAGGATCGCTCCCCCGGCTGGGATGAGATCGCCGATGCCGTCCGTTACCAATCCGAAAGTTCCGTCGGTCAGCATGCACAGCGCCTCGTTTGCCGCCAGACCTGGGACGACCTGGTTCTTCCTGCGGGAACTCTCCGGCAGATCCGCGAAGTTGCTGGTGCCATTCGCCTTCATCACGTCGTTTACACAGATTGGGGATTCGGCGACAAGCATCGCGGAATCGAAGGTTTAAAGATTCTATTTGCCGGCGCTTCCGGAACCGGCAAAACCATGACCGCCGGCGTGATTGGAAACGATCTCAAACTGGAGGTATTCCGGGTCGAGTTGTCCGGCGTTGTCAGTAAATACATTGGGGAGACTGAGAAGAATCTCGACCGGATCTTCAACGCCGCGCGGGGCAGCAATGCCATCCTTTTCTTCGATGAAGCAGATGCTTTATTTGGAAAGCGATCGGAAGTCAAGGATGCACACGATCGCTACGCGAATATCGAAGTTGCTTACCTGCTGCAAAAATTTGAGGAACACGACGGTACGGTAATTCTCGCCACCAATCTGCGGAGCAACCTCGACGATGCTTTCTCGCGGCGGATGCATTATGCGATCGAGTTTCCCCAGCCAGACAAGGAACACCGGCTCGCCTTGTGGCAGCAGGTTTTTCCCAAGCAGGCCCCATTGGCTCAAGACCTCGATTTGGAGTTCGTCGCCAACCAGTTTCCGATAACTGGCGGAGACATCCGCAACGTGGCTTTGGACGCTGCCTTCCTGGCGGCGCAGAACGGTGGCGTGATCACAATGCGTCAAATAACAGCAGCCATGACCCGGCAGCTTGTGAAGCAGGGACGCCCGCCCGCAGCGGTGGATTTCAAGCAATATCACGCCTTGATGCCATCCTCGGGCATTCCCGTCAGGAAACCGGCATGAAAGATCGGGCGCTCCAATCCAAGCCGGTCAACGGCGTCCCCGAAACAGCCGGCACGACGGGGCGCACCGCTAGTCGCGGACGCAGCAGTCCGCTCCATCCCGGCGGAAACTTCGCCGTCCAGCGCCTGCTCCGCGGAAGCGCCCTTCAGACGCGCGGCGAACAGTCACAGACGCCCGACGAAGCCGAAGCGGATCAGATTGCACGCAATGTGGTCCGCTCTCAAAGCGGCACCTCAGGACACGAAGGATGCTCGTGTGGCCGCTCGTCCTGCCCAAAGTGCGCTGCCAGGCAGAAAGCAACCGGGATGAGAGCGCAGCCGAAGGAGAAACCGGCCACAGCCGCAACGGTCGATCTCGACAACGCAACCCCTGTAGTGGAATCGCTAACCGGCGGTTCGCCGTTGTCTCCGCTTCAACGCGCGTTCTTTGAAGCTCGCTTTGGTGCCGACTTCAGCAGTGTACGAATCCATACGGGTCCGCAGGCGGCCCTTGCTGCTGATCGTCTTGAGGCACGCGCATTTACCGTAGGTTCGGACATTGTCTTTGCCGACGGCGAATATCGGCCGGACTCCCCTGACGGACAATTTTTGCTGGCGCACGAGCTGGCTCACGTCGTTCAGCAATCCAGCGCGTCCGCAAACCGGAACAAGGCACAGCGTGCGCCGGAAGATGAGTTCGCGAACGAAACGTATCCGGAGTTCGAGCAGCGCGTCCGAAACCGCGCCATTTCACGTCTGACGCGGAATATCGAAGCTCTCGGTGAATGGTCTACTTACATCTCCGGGATGAACGACTTTCAGTTGAGTTCGCAGATCATGGCGACGAATGCCCGCGAGTACGCTTCAGTGGCAGATGAAACTCTCGGCGGAGGCAATATCTACGAAACGTGGGCGGGAACCGGCGATCCAGGCGCCCGCGGATATGCGGAAAGCCGGCTCGCGCGCGATGCCACCTACCGTGACCGGTCCACAGCGTTCCTAGGATCCCTTGCCAGCAAAACGCACGGGTACTTTACCACTCCGTCGGTGGCTGACCGTTTTCAAGTACTAACCGGTGATCGTACGGAGTTGCCGGAACCG
>CAYTVP010000265.1:0-5218 GCA_964441675.1 uncultured Solibacteraceae bacterium
CGCTGGCTGAATCTTCCCTCCGAGCAGAAGCTGGTGGGCCACGGCGTGTCAAGCTGCGCCACCTGCGACGGCGCATTTTACAAGAACGAGAAAGTCGTTGTGGTGGGCGGCGGCGACTCCGCAATGGAGGAAGCCAATTTCCTCACTCGATTTGCGAGTGAGGTGACAATCATTCACCGCAGCGATAATTTCCGCGCGTCGAAGATCATGTTGGACCGTGCCCAGAATAATCCGAAGATCAAGTGGCTGACGCATACGGTGGTGGAAGAAATCTTCGACGTCGAGAAAGGCGCCGTCACCGGCGTCGGGCTCCGGAACGTACAGGACGGCCGAACCTGGAAACAGGATGTGTCCGGGTTTTTCGTCGCCATTGGCCATATTCCGAACACGAAACCCTTCGTTGGGAAACTGGATCTCGATCAGGATGGCTACATCATTTCGCACGGCGGCGCGCGAACCAACATTCCCGGCATCTTTCATGCCGGCGATGTTCAGGATCGCGTCTACCGCCAAGCCATTACCGCGGCGGGCGCAGGGTGCATGGCCGCGATCGAAGCGGAACGCTTTCTCGAAGCCGAAGGCCACTAACTAGCCCGCAAAGGCCAGTTCCCGGCCTCATTGCAGTCGAGCAATGCCAGCACCTATGCCGGGACGAGGTCCGTTTTGCGGGCGATTACTTAAGAGACAGCGGTCATTGCCGCCGCTGTTTTTCAAAGGCCGCTCGTACCTTGGCGGCGAACTCCGCGGCGGCGCGATTGCGTGAGTCGTTATCGCCACTCAACTGAAAAACGTGCGATGCGATGACTTTATTTCGCTCCACGTCCCGTAGCTCCAGGCGATGCGACTCATTTCTTCCCAGTTTGTGCTTGTAAAGGATTTCCGCATAAGCCGAGTGTGCCTTCTTCAGGGTGGCCTTCATTTCCGGTTGCTTTTCTTCCTCGATGAAATCAAACGGAAGTTCCGCATCCTGGAGCGCCTTTTCTACGTAGGACTCAAGCCCCTCCATACGGTCCACGTAGACTGTTCTCCGGTCCTGGCCTGCTAACGGTGACAAAACGGAGACTGCGATAAGTGCAATCAATCCAGTTTTCATTCTGACTTTCGCCTCGCTTTCCTGGCGCACAGCGACGGGGGTATGCTATCGACGATCTTAGCAATCGAATTACCATAGATTTTATTGCCGGCGCAGCCTGCTAGTTCTTTATTCCGCCGAATGCGGCGAACGGGCCATTCTTATGCAGAATGTCCACGCCCGCGAAGCCGCATTGGCGCAGCATGTCAAGTTGCCACAGAAGCGCCCGGGGCGAGTCTTCCTTTGCTATGTAGGTGAAGACCTTATTCCGGTACTCGACCCCACCGAGTGTTTCCAGATATTCCCCGTAGCGGCTCCACATTTCGCGTTCGACAGCCGGAATGCTGTGTTCCACCAGGTCCGCAATCCAGAAACCGCCGCCGGAGCGTAAGCTTCGAAAGACTTTGCCGAACACGCTGCGCCATTCGCCTTCGCTCCGAAGATGATGAAGCGATGCCGCGGCGACGGCAATATCGAATTGACCCTCGGGGAGCTCAACGTCGCGAATATCGCCGCAAAGTGCCGCCGTCTTTCCGCCAAGCCGCGACAGGGCGCGGTCGATCATCGGCTGGCTGAGGTCGATCAGCGTGACTTCAAGTTCCGGCGCGAGTTCACGCATCTTCAGCGAAAAATTTCCAGCGCCGCAGCCAATATCGAGAAAGTGCGTCGCCCGCGGCGTGACCGCGAGCGCCACGCGAGGCAGGAGATCGAGGACCAGGGGCGCGTCAATGGTGGCGGACTGTCCCGTCTCGAGATTCGAGAAACGCTCGACGTCCGCGTCGAAGCGCGCGCGAATCTCCGCAACGGTCGATTTAGCGGAATGGTCCTCTGAAGACGACCGCGTCACCGCTTCTTTCGCTCCTTGATGATCCGGGAAATCACTTTCTCGCGGTCTCCGGCGCTCCAGGCGGCGTGCGCTTCGTCGTTTGGCAATCCGCCCACGCGCGCCAGTAACAGAAACGGCGGCAACGCGTGCGGAAGATGCTTCCAGCGCGCCATCTGCACCAGCGAATCGAATCCACTTTCCTGCACCCTCTCGATGAGGTTGGGGTCCCCCGAATCGCTGAGCGCCAATAGCGCCTCAACGGCGTTCACACGATCGGTCCAGACGAAGGAATTCAACATCTCAATCATCCACGTGGGGGCCACCGCGAGCTTATCTTCCGGATTGCTCTTCGGAATGCCGCGTGCCATCCGCACCAGCCCGTGCAACGCCGCGCGCCGTACCGTCGGATCGAAATCGCGCGACGCGTACTGCAACGCTTCGATAATTTCGCGGGAGGGCGCCTTGTCGCCCAGTAATGCTGTGGCATCCGCGCGGACGCTCGCTTCGGCCGCTTCGCGTGACGCTACCAGTAACGCCGCGGTGTCGTCAGCCGGCGGGAGTGCCAGATCACGACCCTCCTCAGGCAGCCGGAACTCGAAGTGCGGAGCCCCGCGCTCTTCGACGCCCGCATACAGAATTGCCCGAGCGTCTTCCACACAGCAGGCAGCTTCGACGTGCGCTCGCACCACTCCGTCTACGGCTTCGAGCCGTTCTTCCAAATCCAATTTTGAAGGCGGGAGCGGATCGCCCACCTGGACCCCCAACGCCTTCCGGATTCGTTCCGCATCCAGCTTGCGCTCACCGTATGTATCGATCAAGCCCACGCGGGGCTGCGCCATGGCCGGTGCCGCCAGGCACAGGATCAGCGCGACACTTCTCATAACTATAGTGTCGCCCTTGACGCGCGTTGCTATTGATCGACGCCGAATCGGTAGACGGTGGTGGACCGGTACTCTTCGCCCGGCTTCAGCACTGTTGACGGGAACTTTTGTTGGTTCGGCGAATCCGGAAAATGCTGCGTTTCAAGACAGAGAGCGCTGCGCTTCGCATAGAGCTGTCCGTTCTTTCCGGTTAGCGATCCATCCAAAAAATTGCCGGTGTAGAACTGAACTCCGGGCTCCGTCGTCAGCACTTCCATCGTCCGCCCGGTGGTCGGCTCCCACACCTGCGCTGCCTTGGCTAAGGTACCGCCGCCGGAATTTAGAACAAAATTGTGGTCATATCCGCCGCCGTTCTTTATCTGCGGATTCTTGGCGTCGATTTCCTTCCCGATTGCCTTCCGCGTCGTGAAATCGAAAGGCGTGCCCTTTACCGGCGCCAGCACACCTGTCGGGATGAGTGTCGGATTGACGGGAGTGTACCGGTCGGCCAGGATCTCAATTTCGTGACCCAGGATGTCGCCGCTGCCTTTGAGGTTGAAGTAGGTATGGTTCGTGAGATTCGCGACTGTGGTTTTGTCCTTATAATCAATGCGGAGGGCATTGTCTTTTTCGAGCGTATAGGTGACAGTGGCCGTCAGCGTTCCCGGATAGCCCTCCTCCCCATCTTTGCTGATGTAGGTGAGACGAATCGCCGGATTGTCACCCGGCAAGCGCTCAGCCTTCCACAAAACCTTGTCGAAGCCCTTCGTGCCGCCATGCAGCGCATTGGGGCCATTGTTCTTCGCCAACTTGTATTCCTTGCCGTCCAGCCGGAAACGGCCTCCGCCGATACGGTTACCGTATCGCCCGATCAAGGCTCCAAAGTACGGATGCGTTCCCAGATAGCCGTCCAGATTGTCGAATCCGAGGACGACGTCGCCCGGCGTTCCGTTCCGGTCGGGCACCTTAATCGCCGTGACGATGCCTCCGTAATCCAGGATCGATACTTCAGAATCGCCATTGCGCAGGGTGTATCGCGTAACCTTCTCCCCGTCCGGCAGCCTGCCGAACTCCTCCTCGAGAATTGCCAATGGTTTTTCCTCCGCCACTTCTTTCCTGGCGTCGCCGCATCCTGCCATCAGAAAGAGCGCCACCAGCCAGCTGTACCGTTTCATCGCCAGTGAGCTTATCGCAGTTTCAAAGTTTTCTGCAGATGGACGGAACCCGCGAGCCTCCGATCCGTAATAGAACGTAAGCCTAACGGCGGCTGCATATGGACCAGTTACGCCTTCAACTCACACATATCCTTCGCCGGCTGCGGCGAGAGCGTGCTTTCACCACGATCACCTTACTGACGCTGGCCATTGGGATTGGCGCGAACACGACGATCTTCACCCTGGTCTATTCGGTCCTTCTGAGGCCGCTTCCCTATGCCGATGCCGATCGCCTGGTGGGAGTCTGGCAAACTGCGCCTGGTATTGGAATCGCCGATCTCAATGCTTCTCCGGCCACCTACTTCACCTATCGCGAAGAAGGGCGCGTGTTTCAGGACATCGGTGTCTGGACGGGCGGGTCCGGCAGCGTAACCGGTGACCGCGAGCCGGAACAGGTAGAAACGATTCTGGTTTCCGATGGTACCTTGCCGCTGCTGGCGGTGCCGCCTTTCAAAGGCCGTTGGTTTAACCGGGAGGACGATCTTCCGGGACGTCCGGAGACGGTGATCCTTTCCTATGGCTATTGGACGCAACGTTTCGGCGGTGAGGACGCTGTGGTTGGCAAATCTCTTCTTCTCGACGGAAGGCCGCGCGAAATTATTGGCGTGATGCCTGAGGGGTTCGAGTTCCTGAACCGTCGACCGGCAATATATCTACCGCTCCAGTTCGATCGCGGCAAGGTCTTCATCGGCAACTTCAGCTATCAGGCATTGGCCCGGCTAAAGCCCAACGTTACTCTCGCTCAAGCGAATGCCGATGTAGCTCGAATGATTGCAATGCTCCCAGAGAAGTTTTCTCCAGCGCAAGGGCTGAGCCTGGAAATGCTCAGGGAAACGAAGATGGGCCCGAACCTCCGGCCTCTCAAAAACGATGTTGTCGGCAGTATCGGGAAGATGCTGTGGGTTTTGATGGCCACTGTTGCCATTGTGCTGTTGATCGCCTGCGCCAACGTCGCGAATCTTTTGCTGGTGCGGGCGGATGGACGTCAGCAGGAACTGGCGGTGCGCGCCGCCTTGGGCGCCGGTTGGCGACACATCGCAAGTGGCTTGTTTTTGGAGAGCACTGTGCTGGGGCTCTTTGGTGGTGTGGCCGGAGCCGGCCTCGCCTACGCGAGCATGCGGCTTCTGGTGTACCTGTCGCCGGCTCAGCTGCCGCGATTATCTGAAATCTCGATGGATCCCGTTGTCCTGCTATTCACACTGGGAATCTCCGTTCTGGCAGGATTGCTGTTCGGGGTGGGCTCGTC
>CAYTVP010000265.1:5228-6383 GCA_964441675.1 uncultured Solibacteraceae bacterium
GCCACTCCAAAAATCGCAAATGCTTTGCGCGCCGGCGGACGAACGTCGAGCGACAGCCGGGAGCGCAATCGAACGCGGCATGCGCTGGCCATCGTACAAGTCGCGCTGGCGCTGGTATTGTTGATTGGCTGCGGCCTCATGATCCGCAGCATGCGCGCTCTCGGCCAGGTTCAGCCCGGCTTCACCGGCGCCGAGAAGATTCTTACATTGCGTATTTCGATCCCTAATGCGCAGGTTCCCGAGCCTGCTCGCGTCGCCCGCATGCATAACGATCTGGCGCAAAGGCTCGCGGAAATTCCGGGAGTCGTTTCCGTCGGCCTAACCAATTCGGTGACGATGGATGGCTCCAACAATAACGATCCGATCTTTGTCGAAGACCGTCCATTTGCGGAAGGTAAGCTTCCGCCGATTCGCCGGTACAAACATATTGGCCCCGGCTATTTCAAAACGATGGGAAACACAATCGTCGCAGGCCGTGATGTCGACTGGACAGATATACACGAAATGCGCCCGGTGGTGATCGTTTCGGAGAATCTGGCGCGGGAGTTCTGGCCCACTCCGCAGGCGGCTCTTGGCAGACGAATCCGCGAGAGTCCCAAAGGGGTTTGGCGAGAGATTATCGGTGTTGTCGGAGATGAACGTGATAACGGTGTCGAAAACAAGGCTCCGACGATAATCTATTGGCCGCTGCTGAAGCGGCAATTCTGGGCGGCAGACGTTGATGTGCGGCGGACTCTGGCGTTTGCCATCCGCAGCGATCGTACTGGCTCTCCGCAATTATTGAACGACGTACGCAATGCGGTTTGGGCTGTCAATCCGCAGTTGCCGCTCGCGAACGTTCGAACAGTGAAGGAACTTTACGATCGCTCTCTGGGCAGGGCGTCGTTTGCACTGGTGATGCTTTCGATCGCTGCGGTAATGGCGCTGATTTTAGGCGTCGTTGGCATTTATGGCGTGATCTCGTACTCGATCTCCCAGCGCACGCGCGAGATCGGAATCCGGATCGCCCTGGGGGCTCAATCCGGACAGGTGCAAGGAATGTTTCTGCGCCATGGCTTTTGGCTGGCGCTGGCAGGCGTGGGCTGCGGTATCGCCACAGCGATTCCGCTAGCCCGTTTGATGGAATCGCTTCTGTTCGAAGTGAGTCCCGCGGAC
>CAYTVP010000266.1:0-6377 GCA_964441675.1 uncultured Solibacteraceae bacterium
AGTGCGTGATGAAACACTGGCAAGGAATGCGGTGTCCAATACGATTCCGTCGCTAGTGCCTCGCGGAGCGCTGGTTACTAGTGACATCGATATCGGCTCCGAACGGATTGTTGTTCGCCTGGTGGTTGCCGAAGACATCGCCGCCGAGCGGGTGACGGACGCGGAGAAGCAGTTGGTGAGGCAAACGGGAAAAGATGTTTCTATTCAGCTTCGACGGGTGGCTGGTGCCGAGGAAATAGCGAGGCTTCGGGACCGGATGCGGCCGGATCCTCCGGAGCCTCAACCGATGATCCGCGATCTGGAAGCAATCCGCGCGGACGTCACCGGGCGGCTTCGCTCTGCTCTGCAAGGTACTTGGCCGGATGATCTGGCTGAAATGCGCGATTCCGAGGTCAGTTTTCGGGGAGATCGTGTGGTTGTGCGAATCGATTATCGTGGCAAGACTTCAATGCCGGAATCGACGCGAAAGGTGCTGGAGGGAGTGCTTCGTACGCGTCTGGGCAACCCGCAGCTGCAGTTGATTCTCGAAAGAATTCCAGAAGGCCGCAGCGCGAAAGAGTAGAATAGAAGGAGAAAGGGGGCGCAACGGTTTCGACGGGATTGAATTGTCGTGGAGAGGCGTGCCGGGTTCCGAGCTCCCGTAAAACGATCGGAAAACCATAACTGCCAATAACAACACGCAGTTTGCATACGCTGCCTAATTAATTTAGGTAGTCGCCCAGCCGGATCAGCCCGATGGCCCGGTGACGGCGTCTTAATTCGGGATCGGCAGGCGGCATCGGTCCGGTGTTTAGCCTGCTCAAATCCAATCGGACTAGGTGGCGGTTTTCTTGCCGGTTCTCAGGCTGCCACTGAAATAACGAACTGGCTACGCACGTAGGCTTTTCAGGATGAGCTTTCTCGGACGGGGGTTCGACTCCCCCCGCCTCCACCAAAAATTCTTAGAATTTCAGTAGATTCTATTCAGTAGAATTGACGGATGCGACGGCGCACGCTTCTCGGCCTGGTTTCGCTGCCGCTTTTCGCGGATGACGCTCTGCCCCCTCCGGTGCGTTTCATCGTAGGCCCCATCAACAGTGTCATTATTGGCGGCAACACGGCCGTATACTCGGCACCGCCACGCAATGCGTCAATCCGCCAATTGCTGGTTACTCATGCCCGCCGCGATGCGATCGGGAGCGGGCCGCCCGATGCTCAACTGATTGTCCCTGAGGCGGAAAAAGGGCTGTTCGCGAACCCTAAAACCTTCTGGGAAACACTCGAGACCGCACGATTTCACGATTATGCGCAGCGGGGCACGAAAGTTCCGGTACGCCCCTGGACAAATATTCGGGCCGTTGCCGGCGGCGAGGAGATCTCCGTTCCGGGCGCTACGGTGCGCGCCCTTGCAACTCCCGGTTATACACGCTCGTCCATTTCCTACGTTGTCGACGCCGGCGGCAAGCGTGTGGTGTGTACGGGGGACCTAATCTATGCCGGCGGCAAAATTCTCGATCTCTACAGCTTGCAGGACGCGGTTCCAGAGGCAAAAGCGCGCGGATACCACGGGTATGCCGCCCGCGCCGGCGCGCTGATTGCCAGCCTTCGCAAGGTAGCGGATCTCAAACCGGACATCGTCCTTCCGGCTCGCGGACCGATGATTCCGGACCCGGAACGCTCGATCGCCCGGCTGATCGACCGCCTCCAGCGCTTTCTTCAAAGCCACTTTGAAACCGACGCGCTTCGCTGGTATTGGGGCGACGAGAACCACCGGATCCGGTCGGCAGCGGTCGAGCGGACGCTGAACATTCTGCCTATGGCGGAGCAGGCCACACTCCCCGCCGACATTCTGGCCATCGGAAATTCCCGCCTGATTCTTTCGAAAACCGGCGAGGCATTTCTTGTGGACGCCGGTTACAGCAAAACTCTTCCGGAACTTCGCCGGTTGCGCGCCGATGGCAAGTTCTCGAAGCTGGCCGGAATCTGGATTACTCACTACCACGACGACCACACCGAGTACATCAACGATGTTGCCGGCGAGTTCCGCGCCCCGGTGTATTTCACCCGGGCTATGGCCGACGTGATGGCTAACCCGGCACGCTTTCGCCTGCCCTGTTTAACAACCCGGCCGGTTTCCGCAGAGATGGCGAAAGAGGATGGTGAAACGGTCGAGTGGAATGAGTGGCACCTTACCTTTTGGAATTTTCCCGGGCAGACTCTTTATCATGGCGGTCTCGTCGCCCGCCGCGGGGACGGGCAGGCGTTTCTATTCGTCGGTGATTCGTTTACGCCGAGCGGAATGGACGATTACTGCATGCAGAACCGGAACTTTCTCCGCAAGGATCGTGGTTACGATTACTGCCTGCGGCGAATCGCCGGTCTTCCGAGCAACACGTGGCTGTTAAATCAACACGTTCAGCCGATGTTCCGGTACACGCCGCCACAAGTGCAGCGAATGCAGGATGAGTTGACGAAGCGCGCGGCGATTCTCGACGAATTGTCACCCTGGCCGGATATCAATTTTATGACGGATGAGTCGTGGGCGCGCATCGATCCGTACGGGATCGAAGTGAAGCCTGGGCAAGCCGTGAATCTGTCGGTCCGCATCACCAACCACGCATCGAAGGACATGAGGTACGGGGTGAAGTGGAATGTGCCGGCGGGATGGAAAATGGACAAATCCATTCCGTCAGCCACTATCGGCGCGGGGCAGGAGGGGGAGCTTCCGGCGGCGTTCCGCGCTCCCGGCCCCGGCCTATATATCGTGACCGCCGATGTATCTTTTGGAAATTGGCGCCTCCCGGAATGGACGGAGGCGATGGTTCGGGTCGAGTAAGTGAAACATGGGCGAAGCCATTGAAAAATATATCTTTAAGCCTGTAATCTTCGCCTCTGTTCCCGCGTCTTTCCAGTAGTCCCAACGTTGGGGAGGGTTTCTATCCTGAGATTAGCCTTCGTGCTCTATTTTCTTGCGGCGATGTCTTCTGCGGCGCAGGAAGCAAAATTTGATAGCGCCGTAAAGCCGGTCCTGAGGCAGAACTGCGTCATGTGCCACAACAAGGCGATGGCGTCGGGCGGACTCAGCTTAGAGGCATTTGACAGCCCGGAGACAATTGCAAGCCATCGGAACGCGTGGGAGCGGATGGCCGGTAAGTTGCGCTCCGGCGAGATGCCGCCGAAAGGCGCACCCAAACCCACAGAGGAACAGGTCCGCGCTTTTGTCGACTACCTGCGGTCTGAGTTCGACAAGCAGGATCGCGCGATGCCTCGCGACCCCGGGCGGATTGTCGCCCGCCGCTTGAACCGCGCCGAATATGCCAACGCCGTCCGCGACCTGCTCGGCGTACGTTTCAAAGCGGACGAAGAGTTCCCGGCCGATGATTCGGTCTTGGGCTTCGACAATATTGGCGACGTGCTTACGGTCTCGCCGCTGCTCATGGAAAAGTACGTCTATGCGGCGGAAAAGATTGCTGCCCTGGCCGTCGCCGCCGACCCGCTGCCAAAGCCATCGCTGACCGAGCAGAAGGCGGACCAAGTGCGCCGCACGGACATCGGCTCATCCGAATTCAACGGCTATGTCGATTACAGCGGAGAGTATGTGTTCCGTGTTTGGGTTCGTGGACATCTCGGGCCGGAAGGACAACCGGCGCCCCTTCGAATTTTGGTCGATGGAAAACCGATCCGCACCGTAGATATCCCGACTGCCGAGAACGAGACTACAACGGTTGCCCGCGATGCGCAGCGTTCCAATGAAGAGGCGCGTGTCTATCTGACGGCGGGTCAGCACACGTTCCGAGCCGAACTGATCGGGGACGAGTTCAGAAAACCGGTTCCTCGCCCGCCCGCCGGCCGGAGAAACCCGAACCGCCCCACGGAAAAGATGATCTATCCCGAGAAGTTCGACATTCTCGGACCATTTCCGGCAGCGGGAGATCATCCGCCGCGCACGCGGATTCTCATCTGCGATCCGGCTTCCGGCGACGCCTGTATCGAACGCATCCTGAAGCCGTTGGCGCGCATGGCGTACCGGCGGCACGCTACTGACCGAGAAGTGGCTCAGTTGGTGAATGTGGCACGAAAGGCACGCGAGACCGGGTTCAAGCCGGACCAGGCGGTTCAATACTCCATTGCGGCGATGCTGGTGTCGCCGAATTTCCTGTTTCGCATCGAACGCGATCCGAAGGGCGAGTACGGGCCGGTTTCCGACCTCGAACTGGCCACGCGCCTGAGCTTGTTTCTCTGGAGTTCCATCCCCGACGAGGAACTGCTGTCGCTGGCTGAGTCGAAACAGCTTCGGCGGGAGGGCGTCCTGGACGCGCAGATTACTCGCATGCTGCGAGATCCGAAGTCGGAAGCATTGGCGGCGAATTTCGCCAGCCAATGGCTCGAGACCCGAAGCCTCGCTGCCGCCAAGCCGGATGTCGTGAAGTTTCCCATGTGGAATGCCACGCTCAAGGCGGACATGGAGACGGAAACCCGCCTCTTCTTCGATCACATTCTTCGTGAGAACCGGCCGGTTACTGAGTTCCTGACCGCCGACTATACATTCCTCAATCCAAGACTGGCGCGCCACTATGGAATCGACAATGTGGACGGCCCGGATTTCCGGAAGGTGCAGGTTGATGCCAACTCGCGCGGCGGCATCCTCGGCCATGGCAGTATCCTGACGATCACCAGCTATCCGATCCGTACGTCTCCCGTGTTGCGTGGCAAATATATTCTCGATGTCATTCTTGGATCGCCGCCCCCTCCACCCCCGGCGGATGTTCCGGCACTCGATGAAGGCAAGGCCGCGAAGCCCGCGGACCTCCGGGCAGCGCTTGAAAAGCACCGTGCCGACCCGGTGTGCTCATCCTGCCACAGCCGCAT
This sequence comes from uncultured Solibacteraceae bacterium, assembly GCA_964441675.1. Classification (GTDB taxonomy): domain Bacteria; phylum Acidobacteriota; class Terriglobia; order Bryobacterales; family Bryobacteraceae; genus JAPKYZ01. The sequence goes on from CAYTVP010000266.1 coordinate 4,849, forward strand.
GGATCCGCTCGGCTTCGGACTCGAGAACTACGATCCGGTTGGCCGTTGGCGGAGCGAAGACGCAGGATCGCCAATCAAGGCCGGCGGCACACTGCCGAACGGGGTCGAATTTTCGACACCCGCGCAGTTGAAAGACCTGCTCCAGCAGGATCTGCCTGAGTTCGTACGAAATCTGACCGAGAAGATGCTGATCTATTCGCTGGGACGCGGCTTGGAAAGCTACGACCGGTTGGTTGTTCGCGACATCGTCGATAAAATGGGCCAGTCCGAATACCGGTTCCAAACCTTGATCCGGGAGATTGCTCACAGTCTTCCGTTCCAGGCACGGCGAGGGCAGCAAAAGAATACGTCGCAACAGAAAAATACGTCAAAGGTGGCGAGCAGATGATGATTACGAAAAAAGCGCTGAACCGGCGCACTGTCCTTCGAGGAATAGGCGCAACTCTCGCATTGCCGTTCCTGGATGCCATGACACCCGCGCTGGCATCCACCACGCCGGCGCCTTTGCGCGTGGCGTGGTTCTACGTGCCGAATGGCATCGACATGCGGCACTGGATCATCGACGAGCCGGGAGCCTTGGGCACGCTGCCGCCGATTCTCCAGCCGCTCGATTCGCTGAAAAACGACGTCCTCGTGCTTTCGAATCTGACGGCGAACTGGGGTCGGCCGCTGCTGGTGGGCGCCGGCGATCATGGCCGCGCGTTGGCTGCCTACATGACCGGCAGCTTCGTTCACCAATCTGTTTCGAACCTCAAACTCGGTGTCTCGGCGGACCAGATCATCGCCGGCGTGACCGGCCGCGAAACGCGGCTGCCATCGCTTGAGCTGGGACTCGAAGAAACCCGGCAGGCAGGAAACTGCGACAACGGGTATTCGTGCGCTTACGCCTACAATATTGCCTGGAAGACGCCGACGCAGCCCCTGCCGCCCATCGCAGATCCCCGCGGTTTGTTCGAGCGGTTATTCGGAGCGGACGTTTTTGCCACGCCGGAGGAACGCGCCCGCCGTCTGGCGATGCGGCGCAGCATCCTCGATTCCGTGATGGATTCAGCCGGCAAAGTTCAGCGTGGGCTTGGTCCGGTTGACCGGCGCAAACTCGACGAGTATCTGACCTCGGTCCGCGAAGTCGAACAGCAGGTGCAGAAGGCTGAGAAGGATGGCATGACCATCGATCCGGGCATGGAGAAGCCGTTTGGTGTTCCACCCGATTTCGGAAACTATTTCCGGCTCATGACGGACATGCTGTTTATTGCCTTTCAGGCTGACGTGACCCGGGTCGCGACCGTGATGGTGGGGCGCGAGGGGTCGAATCGTCCCTATCCGGAAATCGGCATTCCCGACAGCCATCATCCGATCACGCATCACCAGATGAATCCGGTGCTGCTCGACAAGATCTCGGCCATCAACACCTACCACGTCAAGTTATTTGCGGCATTCCTGCAGAAGCTCAAGGAGCATAAGGAAGGCGATTCAAATCTGCTCGACAATTCCATGATCTGCTACGGAAGCGGACTCGCTGACGGAGATCA
>CAYTVP010000267.1:0-6361 GCA_964441675.1 uncultured Solibacteraceae bacterium
GCCGACGTTATCGTCGGCCGTCTGCTCGATTACCTGGATGCGGAAGGGCTGGCCCGGAATACTGTCGTGATTTATACGTCGGACCAAGGTTTCTTTCTCGGCGATCATGGATGGTTCGATAAGCGACTGATGTACGAAGAGTCGCTGCGGATGCCGTTTCTGATTCGCCATCCCGCCGCAATCCGGCCAGGCACCGTGAATCATGACATTGTACTGAATATAGATTTCGCCCCGATGTTCCTTGATTATGCGGGTGCTAAAGTACCAGCCGAAATGCAGGGACGGAGTTTCCGCCGGAACATTGAGGGCCGCGCGCCGAGGGACTGGCGGAAATCCATGTACTACCGCTACTGGATGCACAACAGCAACGACCATCACGTTCCCGCGCATTATGGGGTTCGAACCGCGCGTTGGAAGTTGATCTACTACTACGGAAAACCGTTAGGAATGCGCGGCGCCAATCCGCCGGACACGGAGCCGGATTGGGAGTTATTTGACATGCAAAACGATCCGCGTGAGATGAAGAATCTGTATCACGATCCGAAACACGCCGCCATAGTCCGGGAGTTAAAGACGGAGTTACAGAAGCGGCAGCAAGAATTCGGCGACAGTCCCGCTCACTAGGCGTTCCGCTGAGATTGAACCGGAATCGCGTTCCGTGAATCAAACTCCATAATCACCACGAAGACGCCGTAAGAGCACCGCATTCATAACTGTAAAAATCGCTGTGAGCTTTCGCGGCGTTCATTATACGCGGCTGCGGATTTTACAGATCTGCACGAAACTCCCGACGTGCGAACCGCAGTGAATTAGCAGGAGGCAAGACAATGAGTAGATCGAAACAGATCCTCATCCTGGCCGCTCTGGCTTTTTCCGCTGTGACCGCGCAAACAGTCTCCATGGCGACGATGCCCGATGTTGCTGACGTGGAGACTTCCCCAAGCCGGGAAATCGCGGTTTTCGATGTTCGTGGCGGCCAGGTGGCTTTAGTCGAGCAACTCGGTGGCGACATCGGTTTTGTCGGTATAGGCGGCGAAGCCATGGAACTGCTGCAAACCCTCGTAGGCGAGTACGACTTGTCGGCTTTGGAGGTTTATGAAGCGCTGGGAGGCAACCGGGCCAATGCACCCGCCGCCGTGATCGCAGAGCATCAGCGTCGTTACGCGGGCAATCCGGCGGCGATGCGAGGCCGCCCGCTGCCGGATTTGCCGTCGATGGTCGTCGCGCCGATGACCGTAGCGTCGATGGCCGCAAATCAAAGCGTCAAGGGACAGCTCGGCGGCGCGGCTTGTGTCGAAGGCTCGCAGGAAACATTCGACTACTTCAAGGCGTGGTTCAACAACTACTCGGGGATGTTCTCAGGAGTCGGGCCATTTGGAAGTCTCGGCGCGAACGGCATCACTGGAACAGGTATCTGGAACAAGGGCGACGTCAACGTGAACCTTGGTTCGACTTCGGCCGGTGCGGTTTGCGTGTGCTTCCCCGAGGGTTACCCCGGCTCACCGCCGAAGCGTGTACGCGTTGAGGAACGGGCCGCCGGAGGCTATTGGGTGCAGATCTGGTCCTCGAACAGTCTGTTCACGGGTGCAGCCTACGGCTATTGGTTCAAGGGAATCGTCATTCGCAAGATCCGCCTGCTGGTGCGCGACAACGAAGTTCACAACGGCCACGACTTCTATTGGGCAGGCTCGTACTGACGACGCCGGCGTGCGAAAGAGAGTGTGGTCATGCGAACAACATGTTTGTTGCTTATCGGTTTGGCGTTGACGCCTACGTCGCTGGATGCGGCGAGCGGCATAGGGCCGATTGGGGCCGCAGCCTGCGTCTTTGGCCCCGGCACGCCGTACGAGGAATGGCAAGCCTGGTTTTACTCCGGATCGCTGGGGCCGGGTGGCACTCCATTTGCAAATCTTGGGGCAAACGGAGTAAATGGCACCGGAACCTGGTCGAACGGAAACGTGAACGTTAACCTGGGATCTACTTCGGCGGGAGCTGTGTTCGTCTGTTTCACGAGCGGCCCATACAACGACGCGACGACGCCGCGTGTCGTGGTGCAGGAGTACATCGGCAACGGAAACTGGATCGATCTTTGGTCGTCTTCGAACCTGATGACCGATGTCGCATACGGAATTTGGTTCGAGGGTTGGACGGTTCGCCGGATACGGCTGCTGGTGCGGGAGAACGAGAGGAATACCGGCCGAAGGTTCCTTTGGGCGGGGTCGTACTAATAGGGCGCTCGGCTACCGCGATGCGGAAGAACAAAGCGCCTTTGGCAGTAAGGACGCGCGCGATACACCGATCTATCCGCTCGATGGATGATTGTACTTGCTGTACAGCGGGAGAATATTGATCAACTGAATCGCAAAGGCAGCTTTCCGGTCGAAGTAAGCCGGTAGATTGAGACGAGCTTGCCGCGATAGATGCCCGTTGTGCCGGTGCGGCGCTCAAAAAGCGAGCTTTTGGATCAAAGAAGCCATCCCATTGGCGATAGATCGTTTTCCCTGCATGGATGGCGTTATACTCGCCCCAATGCGTGTCCTGATATTGCTCTTGCTTGTCACTGCGGCTTCCCAAGCCGAAACCTACTACCGAACTTTCTACAACAAGCACCCGGTGAAACAGCGCATCAAATCGGGCGAGACGGTGGCGACCAAGACCGTGGATTCCAGCGGGAAGGATTGGAACAGCCAGGAGGTGACCGACCCTGGGAATCCGCTCACCGGGCCTTTCTATGTCGAAGGGGCCGAATCCGGCGATGCGATCGTCGTGACGTTTCATAAGGTGCGATTGAATCGGGATTGGGGATATTCCAGCTATCGCCTGGGGCTCTTTGCCATGACCCCGGATTACATCGAAAAGACGTACCCACCGATCTACAAGATGGACTTGGTGCGCAAGGGCTATGCCCATTACGTTCCCTGGGATCTGGACCGGGAAAAAGGCACCGTGCGGCTGCGGGAACCGGGGAGCAAGGCGATCAGGATGGAGTTTCCCGCCAAACCGATGCTAGGCTGCGTTGGTGTTGCCGCACCCGGAGATTGGGCGCCCACATCCGGCCCGTCGGGAAGTTACGGCGGAAACCTGGACTATAACCGCATCGGTGAGGGCTCCAAGGTGATTCTGCCGGTGTACCACCCGGGCGCACTGCTGTTTCTCGGTGACGGCCACGCGCTCCAAGGAGACGGCGAGCCCACAGGAAACGGAATCGAGACGTCGATGGATGTGGAATTTTCGGTCACCATCCGGAAGAAGGCGAATCTCACGGGTCCTCGAGTGGAAACAGCGGATGCCATCATTAGTATCGGGTCGCAACCTGAGTTTCAGAGTTCGCTCGACCGCGCGCTCGAAATGGCAACGACGGACATGGTGCACTACTTGATGCAGGATTACGGGCTGGAAGAGTGGGCGGCCCATCTGCTGATTGCGTTCCAGGGCAAGTACGAAGTGGTGACCGCGAGAGGGTCGATGGCGCTGGCGATTCCGCGTTCGGCGTTGCAGCGGAAGTAGTGGAAGTATCAATCGATTGCTGCAGCATCACCAGCGCCGCCTCACCATTCAAAGCGCCCAACAATGATGTGGTGCATTCGGGCCGTACCGATATCGGAAAAGCTTCCGCGGCCGATGCCGTTGAATCTGCCGAACGCCGCAAGGCTTTGCAGATTGTAGACTGCGCCCGGGTCGGCTAGCTGCGGCTGCTTCGTCGGATTGTTGCAGTCCCACCGGATGCTGAACCGCATACGCTCGGTAATTGGGAATACTTTCGAAAGCGACAGCTGCGTCCACTGGAGTCCCGGCGACTCTAAGACGTTCCGGCCCAGATTCCCCGCGGTGAACGCCGCCGGATAGGCGAACGCATTCACGTTGAAGTACTGATTCTGCGCCGCAAGAGGGAACCGTTCGCCGACGGAGTAATCATCGACAACCATTTCCTCGGCAGACAGAACAGCATTCGGCCGGAGCATTCCAGGAAGGTACCGGTTCGGACTCCCGCCGGACGTAAGAAGTACCGGCGGACCACTCTGGAATGTTTGTGTCCACGCAAAATCCCACTTGCCGAATACATAATCCTTCCAGCCGCCGCCGCTCATCCATTTTCGGCCTTTACCGAATGGAAGCTCGTACGTCAATACGCTGACGAAGCGATGCCGGATATCGTAGCTCGCGCGTCCTTTCTCCAGCCGCCGGTTGTAGTAAGTGATACCCGTCCTCGCGCCGTCGTCATCGCCGTCATTCAGCGTCTTCCCGAGCTGATAGAACGCATTCAAGGTCAACCCTTGCGCATAGCGCCGCTCAAACCGCAGAGTGCCCTGGTGGTGCGAATTGTGGCCGTAGTTCGAATAATGCGAGATCTGGCCGAATTGCGGATACGGCTTATAGTTTTGCGTAGCTTGAAAGACCTGGTTCAGCACCACCGGATCTCGCGAAATATCGAGCGGGATCACATTCGTATCCCAGCTGTTGAGCAATCCAACTCCCGACGATCCTTGATACAGCGCCTCCATCATCCATGAGTTCGAAAGTTGAACTTGAAAGCCGGAGGACCACATCGATACGTATGGCATCCGCATCTTCGGATCGAACCAGGAGGCGTTCCTTCCGGAGTAATTTGTTCCTTGAAAGGGTACACTGCCATCGGGATTCGTAGCAAAGCCGATCGGACCCGGCCCTTCCGACAAGCGGAACGCATGCCGCGGATCGCCGGGCGCGCGTTGAACATTGGCCGTGGCCAGATACTCTTCGAAGTTCTGCCCGGTGGAATTCGTCATCAGGTCCACCGTGTACATCCCGAAACTGCCGCGGAACACGACACGCGGATGGAACGTCCAGGCAAGGCCCAGCCGGGGTTGAAAATTGTTCAAATCGCGCGCCGCCAGGTTTCCGTGCCCATGAACGATAGCGCCACTGCGCCCGGTCAGTGGATCGACCGCGTTGGGATCGAACTGCGATTGTTGACCGTACTTGGTCGAGAACGGCGATTCATAACTCCAGCGGACGCCGGCCTCGACCGTCATGTTCCGGATCGGCCGCCATGTTGTCTGCGCGTACAACGAGTGGGACCACCAGCGCGGCAGCCACGTCGCCTGGTTCTGTTGAAACACGCCCTGCCCGACCGTGCCGAGAAGAAAATTTGCAAAGCTATTTCCCGTATTCGGAGTGAATGGAAGTTCTGTTCCGTTCATGATGTATTGGCCGGACGGATATGACTCTGTGAGCGAGTTGTATCGCGTACGGATCATCTCGTAGCCGAACTTGAAGGTGTTCCGGCCGGCGACCTTGGTGAAATTCTCCTGGAACGTGAAATCCTCTGCTACATCACGCGAGGCCCCACCCGGCCCCAGGCCAAAGTACCGGCTGGTCGGGTTCGTACCGGTTTGAAAATTAGGAAACGTTGCCGAAGAAACACCCGGAATGCCCAGCTGTCCCGCCCAATCCTGGTTGTAACTTTCCGGGATTGCCGTGCTGTGGCGCCGGTTGTACCCGAGCCGCATCTCGTTGATCATTGTGGGGCTCAGCGTGTACGTGTCGGAGATCACAACGTTTCGTTGATCGAGCGGCTTCACATAAACGTTGCCATAAAGAACTTCCGTCAACTGCCGGACCGGCCGGTCTTCATTCCGATGCCGCACCTGCGAGTAGCGGCCGAAGATCCGGTGATTCACATTGAACTGATGGTCGATCTTCGCGTCGTATCGCTGAAAGTTATATCCGCCCCCGGCATTGTAAGTGAGGTTATTCACCGGACCCGTCGGCTGTATCGTGCCGGCATCGGATGCTTCCCGCCACGGCTTCAGCGCGATCAGGTTATTTGCCACTGGATCGAAAAGGTCAGTCGGGATCTTGTTTCCCGGAAACGGATCGCGCACCCAGACACCGTTCTCCTGGCGCGTGGTGAATGGATTGTAGATCGGCAGTCCGCGTCCGCCAAAGCCAAAATCGCCGGCGTACATATCCGCGCTCGGCACCGTAACGATAACCGTCTCGCTCACCTTCTCGTAATGCTGCTGGAACCCGCCGAAGAAGAACGTCTTGTCTTTGACGATCGGGCCGGCCGCCGTTGCGCCCCATTCGTGATACGTAAAATCGCCGGTGCGCGGCAGCTGTTCGAGGTATGCGCGATGAATCAACTTCCCATTCGTGTACCGGTCCTCCACCGACCCGTGAAACTGGTTGGTGCCGCCTCGAAAGACGATCTGTAGTTGTCCGCCCGCCGAGTGGCCGAATTCCGCCGGAGTGCCCGTCGTCCACATCTTGAACTCTTGAATCGAATCGAGCGACGCGATCATCGTCCGCTGGAAATCCCCGACCTGCCCCACTGCCGGCTCCTTCCCGCTGACGCCGTCCATCGAGTACCCGATCGCGC
>CAYTVP010000268.1:0-6356 GCA_964441675.1 uncultured Solibacteraceae bacterium
GTGTCCTTGCCAACTTTGGCAACGGACACCGGTGAGTTGGCATCTAGAGGGGCAGTGGAAACGGGTAAAGCTGCGAAGAAGGGTGCGCTGTGGATTGCCCGTCCTTGGTCAAAGGACAAGTCTAAGACTAAGAACTAGGACCGGATACGCGTTAGACGCGGCTTAGTATCTCCGCGCAGCCAAACTACTAGCCGCGCCTCTTCGGCAAGCGGTGGAAGTAAGCAAACATCCAGCGTTTGACGGTCCACATTTGCGGCCGAGAACACGGGTAGCGCCGTAACGGTTTCCATCTGGTCTGTGCTCCACCCCACGCGCTCGATTGTTTCGAGGCCCTGACCGATAAGTCTGGCGCCCTCGGGGAGGAACGTAATTCCTTCTATCTTCGGCACTCGAACGATTCTGCCGAGCGCAAACGGTTCCGATTCGCCATTCACTCCATTGGTCGCGATGGCCTGCAACGCGCATCCGTTTAGCCACACCCCGGAATCAAACGACAGAAATACCTTATCCTGCCCCGCCTGCTGCAAACTCACCGCACCATAGCGCTGTCCGAGCTTCAAAGTGACATGCGTGGTGTTGCCTTCGGCGCACTGCAGACGAATGGCACTGTCTGGACGCAGGCCAGTCACCTGAAGCATGGCGCTTAGGTAAGCTCCGCCGGGTAGCTCATCCCGATCGAGTTCGACATCCGATGCCGGCGTTCCCGACAACGATAGATTCAGAATCTTCGGCCTTGGCCCCGTCACTTGAAATGCATCGGGAACGATCAACGGCTGGCTGCGGTCCCGGATAAAAACCTTTGCCGCCAGGCTCGTACCTGCGGGGATGTCAGTGGAAAGATTCACGGTCAGATTCCGCTCCTCGCTGCCGCTCTGACCAAGGGTTACTTGCCCCTTAACTACCTCAATCTTCTCGATCAGTTGCAGACGTTCCCCGTTCAGCTGGAATGTGGCCACAGCCTCCCCCTGGTTAAGCCCCAGCGGCAAATTCCGGATCACGGGCGGTGGCGGCAAAACCTTGATGGGGACCGCCATTTTCAATCCGTTCGTCTGCGTCAGGCTGAGCGTGTACATTCCGGCATCGAGGACGGAGGCATCGATCTGCAAATCCATTCGCCGTTGCGGCCCATGGCGCAATCCTTGCGGCAACAGGAATCGGACTTCTGACGGAACGGAGAACCGGTCACCGACCTGTTCAATCTCGGCCTTCGTGACGAAATCGAAATCGGCGCCTTCGAGCGTAACCGCAACCTTTCCGGTACGCGTCACGAGTTGATCTTGGGAAGCAGCCGCCAGCCGTGCCTTCGTGAGGTCCGGGGCACGCTCGACGACAATGTTTCCGTCGATGGTAAACTCTTCCCAATCCCAATCGGCAGACATACGATAATTCCCCGGATTCAGATCCGCCGGTACATCGATTTCGAACGATCGCATCGGCCCCAGTTTCGTCGCACGGATGGATGTTGCCACGCCGTCGGAAGCAACAAGCTTCCAGTTGCGTGCACGCTCCGTAAAGCGCCAGTCCATGTCCGTCGCTCCGATCGGTACCGGCGACTTTCCTCCCGCCAAAACATGGTTCGCCGAACCAACTTTTAGGTTTGGAGCACCCACATTTGGCACCCGGGTCGCCCAAATATAGGCCACCTTGGTGTGTGGAGCTGGGGCCCGCCGCTGCCCGCATAGACCAAGCCCGTTGCCCTGCAGCGGCTGCGCAAATGACGAACGAAACTCAGCATTGGGGAAGGCCATGGACCCCACCTGCATGGCCATCGCGGTCCCCCCGGCCGCCAGCACTACCGGGCTCCCAAAAAAGAATGCTGCCACCGTTGTGGCCAGACCGGCAGTTTGCGCAAATGCCGCGCCAGTTTGTGTCGAGCTGATTGGATCGTAGGAAGCAGAGGCAAGTGTCGGATTCAACGTGCGGAACATGGTCAGTGCTTGCGCTTCCGTTGATGCGTTCCTGTCAATTTGCGCTGTCATACCGTACCGCGAAGAGAATCCTTGCAGCGCGGATGTAACCGCCACGGAGGAACTGGCTGGGGACGCAAGCGCAGCAAGCAGCGACTCGGCTTGAGCCGTCTTTTCCGCATAATCCGCCAGTTGGGCGATCAGCTCATGATCCTTGTTGAGAAAGCTTTTTACCTTTCTCCGCACCAGCCCGGACGGCCCATAGACGTATGCCACCACCGACGTGCGCATTGGAACGGTCCAGACATTGGGCCGGTCGGCTTTCTTGCTTTCGAGAATTATCAGGTTAGGGCCATCCGCTTGCGGAACCGCTGGAACCAGCACGATCGTCACCTCGCCCTTGCGTACTTCTCCTGAGCGGAGAATCGGACTGTAGTGAATCGTATCGCCTTCCTCCAGGCGATTAATGGTTCGTAGAGGCCTCGGTTCGGAACCGCCCCGCAGCGACACCACACCCAGGTCAACTGAACCAATCGGTCCACCGGCAGGACAAATCAGCGGTGCTGCGGCCAAACAGTGAACCGCGGAAGCCGCGCACAGCAGTGTCAGTCGGATTGTAGGAGTCGTACGCGGCCGTCCCAACACTTTCATTATACGGGGAGTTATCGTGTTTTAAAGCGCCATTTCGAATCGCCGAACGAGCGAACCTGGTCCTGCGGCTGGTAAACTCTCCAGAAGAGGAGCGTCGTAGTGCGCCATTGCTAGCTACTTTTTCGTCTAGCCGCCTGCTCCTCCTAAACCTTATCCACAAGCAACCAAACTTATTCGAAATATGAAAGTTACAATCATTGGAACGGGATACGTGGGCATCTCCACGGGCGTTTGTCTCGCCTTCATTGGACACGACGTCGCTTGTATCGACACCGACGCCAATAAAGTGGAGGCCCTTCGTCAGGGAAAGGCTCCGATTTTTGAGCCGTTCCTCGAGGAACTGATGGCGGCGTCGAAAACCCGGCTGCAATATACAACCGATTATGCAGAAGGTGTCGATAATGCCGATGTTGTTTTTCTGGCGGTGGGTACGCCTCCGCTGCCGACCGGCAGCCCCGACCTTCAGTACTTGCGTTCCGCGGCCAGCACCCTTGGCCAGCACCTGCCACAAAAGTTTGTCGTCGTCGTTAACAAGTCGACCGTTCCGGTCGGCAGCGGTAACTGGGTCTATTCCATTATTCGGGACAGCAATCCCAATGCTGATTTCTGCGTTGCCTCGAACCCGGAGTTTCTGCGCGAAGGGTCCGCGCTTCACGACAGCCTGTATGCCGACCGCATCGTCGTCGGATCCGACGATCAGCGCGGACTCGAAGTGCTGTACCAACTCTACCGGCCGATTCTGGATCAAAGCTTTGAGGCTCCCCACTCCCTACCCCGCCCCGATGACGTTACCGCCGTCCCGCTGGTAAAAACCGACCTGACTTCGGCCGAGTTGATCAAGTACGCGGCCAATGCCTTCCTGGCCCTGAAAATTAGCTACATCAACGAGGTCGGCCGGCTCGCCACCCGCGTCGGTGCCAATATTCAGCATGTCGCCCGTGGAATCGGCCTCGATCAGCGGATTGGCCCACGTTTCTTGAGTGCCGGAATCGGCTGGGGTGGTTCCTGCTTCGGCAAGGATACCGCCGCCCTCATCGCTTCTGCCGCGGAATATGGCCTCACCATGCCCATTGTGTCGGCAGCGCGCGAGACAAATTACCGTCAGCGCGATTTAATGGTCGAGCAGTTGCTCAATTCCCTCCGAATTCTGAAGGGACGGACCATCGGCCTTCTCGGGTTGGCCTTCAAACCGGATACCGATGACCTTCGCGACTCTCCCGCCCTCGACATTGCCCGTCAGTTGATCGAACGGGGCGCGCGCGTTCGGGCCCACGATCCGGTTGCCATGCCGAACGCCCGAAAACAGCATCCTGACCTCGACATCCAGTGGTGCGATTCGGTCGATGCTCTTGCAGACCAGGCAGATGCTCTCGCCCTGGTGACGGAATGGCAGCAATACCGTGAGCTCGACTGGACGGCACTCAAAGAGCGTGTGCGGAATCCGCTAATGATCGATGGCCGCTATGCTCTTGATCCTGCAAAGCTTGTGGCAGCCGGCTGGCAGTATAACTCTGTCTCGTAGTCACGTTGGGACAGGCCGCAGAGCCGGCATGTGACATAATGCCGAGTTTATGCGCGTTCGACACGGCGTTCTACTGCTACTGTTCCTTCTTTCGATCATCACCTACGTAGATCGGGTATGTATTTCTGTGGCCGGCCCCCGAATGCAGGAAGATCTGGACCTGTCGCCGGAGCAATGGGGATGGGTCGTGGGAGCGTTCACTCTTTCCTACGCGCTGTTTGAGATTCCTTCGGGCGCCATGGCCGACCGCATTGGCGCCCGAAAAGTCCTTACCCGCATTGTTTTGTGGTGGTCCGCCTTTACTTCGCTGACCGGCGTTGTCTCTAGCTTTCCCGCTCTCCTTGCAACCCGCTTTGCATTCGGCGCGGGCGAGGCAGGTGCTTATCCCGGTTCGGCCTCGAGCATCTCCCAGTGGTTCCCCACCCATCTTCGCGCACGCGCCAGCGGCATCGTTTGGATGGCTAGCCGTCTGGGCGGAGCGTTGTCGCCACTCCTGGTCGTACCAATTCAGCGTGCTTACGGATGGCGCATGTCCTTTTACGTCTTCGGAGCCGTCGGCCTTGTTTGGTGTGTTGCTTGGTGGCTCTGGTACCGTGATCGCCCGGAACTGAAGAAAGGCGTCACCGATGAGGAGGTCAGGGAGATCGGCAATCCTCCCGGGCAGCAGCATCATTCGCTTCCCTGGCGCTCCGTCTTGCGTCAGCGCAACTACTGGATGATTCTGCTGATGTATCACACTTACTGCTGGGGTTCGTATTTCTACCTGTCCTGGCTGCATACTTTTCTAGTACGAGGCCGTGGCTACAGCGAGACGGAAGTGCGCGATCTCAGCTGGATGCCCTTCATTTTCGGCGCCGCTGGCAACCTTACCGGCGGAGCGCTCAGTGATTTCATGGTGAAACGCTATGGACTGAAAGTGGGCCGGCGGACCGTCGGAAGCCTGGGATTGCTCTTCTCCGCGGTTTTCATGCTTCTCTGCGCACTCACACCAGGTAAGCTTCCCGCAATCATCTTTCTGAGCCTCGGCTACTTCTCGATGGACTGCATGCTTCCGGTATCCTGGGCCGTTTGTCTGGATGTGGGACGGCGCTACGCCGGTGCCGTCAGTGGATCGATGAACATGGCCGGACAGTTCGGCTCCTTTATGTCCTCGATCGCGTTCGGCTATATGATCAAGTACTTCGGCGATTACAACCTGCCGCTGATCCCGTTCTCTGCCATGCTGGCCGTCAGCGCCTATTTGTTCACGCGAATCAACCCCGAACTTCAGCTTGTTCCGGAAGATGGAGAGAAGGTTCACCCGATCGAGCGGGCAGCTTGATCGCGGACAACGGCTGTGGCGCCTTGGGTTTGTTACCGTAAGGCTGGACTGTTCGGCTCGCCGCTATAGGATTTTTCGGAATTGTTCCGTTCCAGGATCTCTAAGAGCCGCTCAACCCGCTCCTGCAACCGGATGACGTCGTCTGACCGCGGCTCGGGAAGTGGATCCAATCCCTGTTCGGCGCGCTCAATCGCGCCCAAAACTGCGCCCCGGGCGAAATCAGACACACTGCGGGCAGAACACGTCTCGCTCGCAATCTTCATTCGTTCAAATTCCTTCTCACTAAGCCGGAAATTCACGAGGCGGTTTCTGGCATGCAATACACTCACAAGACCCCCTTTTGGCCGGACGCTTTCGTTTGTATTTCGTGCGTCCAAACTGTAATCGGCGAAATGCCGGGGGAACTTCAGTCTTTTTGCTTACGAATGTGATTTGTACCAGTCCAGTGTCCGCTTCAGTCCTTCTTCGAGGCTAAAGCGCGGAGAATGTCCCAGTTCCCTTGTCGAGGCAACCGTGTCTGCTTGGGAATCGCGGACATCTCCGGGTCGCGGAGGACCATAGTTCGGGTCGATCGAGACGCCCTCGATCCCGCAAAGCACCTTCCAGACGTGATTGAGCGTGTATCGGTTGCCGTTTCCGCCGTTGTACACCCGGCCCGCTGCGCCTTCAACACCGGCTGCCTTGAGACAAAGCGCCGCTACGTCCTCCACGTAAGTGAAATCGCGGGACTGCTCTCCATCCCCGAAAATGGTTGGGGCACGCCGCTCGATGACGGCGCGCATGAACAGAGATAGCACTCCCGAATAGGCGCTCGACGGGTCTTGCCTCGGACCGTACACGTTGAAGAATCGCAGCGAAACGGTCTCCAGCTGAAAACACTCGTGAAATACGCGGGCATAGTACTCGCCCATCAATTTCTGTGCGGCATACGGCGATTTCGGATTCGGTGCCATCG
>CAYTVP010000269.1:0-6340 GCA_964441675.1 uncultured Solibacteraceae bacterium
CCCAAAGCACGTCTGAGATGGTCGAAGCGGCAAGCCCTTCGAAGATCGTGGACCGTCGGACGAACTCTGCATACTCATCCACGCTGTAGCTCGACCGCCAGCCGCGCTGCTCCGGACTACGGATCGCGATACTGACGAGATTGTCTACGTCTCGATACGGGAACGGCTCCAGAACGACACCGTAGATGACGCTGTACATCGCCGTCGTGGCCATGATGCCCAATGCGAGCGAAAGGACCGCGGCGAGGGCAAAGCCGCGATTCGCGCCGAGCTCCCGAACGCCGTAGCGCACGTCCTGGACAACGCTCTCCATCCAGGTGGAAACGTTCATGGAACCGCTCCATACGCCGCGGCGAGGGGCCGTGTTCGCGCTTTTTAGTTAGCAGCCGCGATAGACGGCCGCGCTGGCAACTTCTGTATTCTTCTTCCAGTCCTCGAGGCCGGGGCCCTTCAACCGGGATGCGCGCTTCCGATAATCTTCCATCTGCGCGGAGGTCAGCTGCGTCAGGCTTTTCGCAATGCGTACATCGTCTTCCACCTGGCCGACGGTAGTGCAGCCGAGAGCGAGCGCGTGAATCGGCAGGCTCAGCACATACTGCAGACAATCGCGAACGGAAAAGCTTTGCAAAAGCTTGGCGTTGGCGGTCGACTTCATGCCCTGAATTCCCATTCCTCTCTCGACAGCGATGGGCAGAACTTTCTTCTCGAAGCTGAGGTACGACGGATCCGCCATATTTAGCGGGATCAGGATGGTGTCCCACTTGTCGTAGCGCTTCAACATTTCGACGTGAATATCCGGATCGTGATGGCCCGTAAAGCCGATAAAACGGCATTTGCCGGACTTCTTCGCCGCCTCTATCGATTCGAGGGCGCCGCCCGGCCCGAAGACCTCATCCACCTCTTTCATGTTCCGGATGTCGTGGACCTGCCAAAGATCGACATAGTCGGTTTTCAAGCGTTTCAGCGAAAGATCGAGATCTGCTGAAGCCTGCTTCGCCGACCGGGACATGGTCTTCGATGTTACAAAGACATTCTTTCGCTGGGACGGCGATAATGCCGCTCCATACACTTCTTCGGATTTTCCACCCCAGTAGATGTGCGCGTTGTCGAAATAGGTGATGCCGAGATCGTAGGCGCGCCGGGTAACCGCCACCGCATCTTCGAACGAGCACAGTGGGAATCGTCCGCCCGCCTGACCGATCACGGTCAACTCCACGCCGGTTTTTCCAAACTTGCGCTTCGGAATATCACCGGTGGCCGCGGCAGCCTGCAGCGACGGGGCAAGTGTAGCGGCTGGCGCGGTAAGGGAACTGCGGACAAGGGCGCGTCGATTCATGGCTCTATCATACAGCGGCCGTCGGTGTGGAGCTATCCCTCGCGGGCGTCAATTATGTTGATGCGGGGCATCATCAATCATGCTGATGCGGGGCATCATGGGGCATCGGCTTCGGGGTTCCCGGGCCAACATGAACCACGCCCATCATTCCCCCATCGGCATGATCCAGAATGTGGCAATGAAACATCCACGTTCCCGGCCGCTCGTCAAAGCGTACGAGTAAGCGCGCCGTCTTATTCATCTGGATGTTGACTGTATCCTTCCAGGCCAGAGGGCGCACTGGCTTGTCGTTGTCGTCGAGCACCATGAACGAAAAGCCGTGCAGGTGAAAGGGGTGGTCCCACTTCGTGTCATTCTCGACGATCCAAAGCTGCGTCTCGCCCAACTTGGCCAGGTAGGGTTTGGCTTTCCAGTGCGGCACTCCGTTGATGCGGAACTCCGAATGTGCGTTCTGATCGACAGGCGGCAACGTTACCTTCATGGGAACCGGTGTTGCTCCGGCGGCGGGCACCGGCTGAATCGCGCGCGTTACCTTCGGTAATTGCACGTTCGGAAGCGGTGCGTCGTTGCTGAGTTCCACTGTTGCGAGATGCTCCGGCGAGCGGTACTCCACACTGCCGTACCCTCTGTTGTAGAGCATTGCCCGTACGACCAACTGCGATCCCGGCTCTCCTGTCGGCGTGACGATGATATCCAGGCGCTCTCCCGGCGTGACAAGAGGGAACTCCGACGTCACCGAATACTCCTGCAGTCCGCCGTCCCCGCCGATGATCGTAAATGGCTGACCTTCCATGTACAGCATGAAATAGCGGCTCTTGGCGGCGTTCACAATGCGCCAGCGCTGAGGGGCTCCTGCGCGGGCACGGATTGTCGGCGCCGTTCGTCCGTTAACCAACACATATGCGCCTTCCCGGCCGAACACCATACCGGCGGAGCCGCCGCTATCGGCGGGCTCCAATACTCCATGATCATCGAATCCGATATCGCTGAGAACCAGCGTTACCTCATCGGCTACACCGACGGTTGTTGCTTCGGCCGGATCTTCGACAAGCAGCGCGCCGTATAAGCCGAACCCTACCTGTGCCGCCGACGCCACATGCGGGTGATACCAATACAGCCCGGCATCCGGGACTACAAAATCGTAAGTGAATGATTGTCCCTTCTCAACGGCCGGTTGCGAGATATCCGGGACGCCATCCATTTCGATCGGAACCTTGATCCCGTGCCAGTGGATGGTCGTGGGCTCGTCCAGCTTGTTGGTGAAGTGCACGATCAGACGATCGCCAACATTGGCGCGGATCAGCGGGCCCGGAATCCGGCCATCATACGTCCAAGCTTTGACGCGTTTTCCCGGCGCTACCTCAACTTCGGCAGTCCGCGCGGTCAAGTCTATTTCGACAATCTTCGGATCGGGGTTCCGGTCCACAGCTTCGGCGAGCTTTACTTGCGCATCCCAGTCGGGCGGCGCCAAGGATTCCGGCGTGCGTGCCAAGGTACTGGCTCCGGTCAGCGATACCAGCATTCCGGCAAGGAAAGCTGTTCGCTGGACATGATTTGCCCGCCATGCTGATGTCATCCGCTTACCTCAATGTAAATGCAATCCAGACACATTGCCGGGATGCCTAAATATGTATTCAGAATGCATCTTTAACTCTGGGGCTGTCAATCCCCGGTTCTGCTGAATGCAAAGGGGAGGCGTTATACTGCGTGGGCAATGGTCTTCGACGGGCTCAACTTGCTCCGAGTGCCCGAGCACCGTGCAGCATATTTGTCCTTAGTTGAAATTCGAGCAAGGCGTGCACTGCCATTAGCATTACGCCGCGCTTTATCAAAAGGTAATCACTTTTGTCCGGTGTGCGACAGTCATGTTTCTGCCTTCCGGCAGTATGGCTGCTCGAGGTCAAGATGGTGCCCTGTCTGTGGTGCGATGAATCGTCATCGCTTCATTTACTTGTTTTTGACGCGGCAGACGGATTTGCTAAACAGCCATGGAAAAAAAATGCTGCATATCGCACCGGAACCCGAACTCGCGCCCATCTTTCGCCGGTTAGTCGGTCCAGGCTATTTAACAGCGGATCTGTTTGACCCTCATGCAATGGTGCGGATGGATATTACCGATATCCAGTATCCGGCGAGCAGTTTCAATATCGTGTATTGCAGTCACGTGCTCGAACATGTGCCGGATGATCGGAAAGCGATGCGGGAGTTTCGGCGTGTTCTGACCCCTGACGGTTGGGCGCTCGTAGTAGTGCCGGTCAACGTGCCACGTACCGTGGAAGACCCAACCATTACCGATCCCGCTGAACGACAGAGGCTCTTTGGTCAGGTGGACCACGTTCGCCGATATGGGCCCGATGTAGAGGATCGTCTCAAGGAAGCTGGATTCGATGTTGAGACGATTCACCCCCACGAGGCGATGGAGACATCCGAACGCGAGCGATGCGGCATTACCGAAACGGAAATTCTGCACTTTTGCCGTCCGAAATAAAGCTACTCCGAATCCACGAAAGAGTGGTTATTTCCAACGGCTATTGTGCCGATGCCGGCCCGGCCGCCGCCTGCGGAAGGCGCAGGCTGGGAGTCCCGATATGAATATGCGCGCCCGTGGCGCTGCCCGGAATGAAGCTCCGGAACGCAAAGTACGGGACGCGGTTTAATTTCAGAAAGCTCCGCAGCCAAGTACCCTCGTCTGAGTCTGGTGTCAATGCGATATCCACCCGTTCCCGGTGATCGAAGCCCATCGTGCGATGAATCTCCGTCATACCCAACGCCGAAATGGGCAGCGGCCTGTTGAATTTCTTCTCGAACGCCTCCTCGATCGGCTTCAGCATCGCGAGACGGAACGACACCTTGCCGCGATATCGCTCCGCCATCGGGGTTGTGGCGCTTTGGACACGCGCTTCTTCTGCCCGGGCCGCCGCTTCTTCACCGGCGCGGATGGCATCCAGCAGCAGCTCGAAGGTCTGGGCACGTCCCTCGGCCAGGGCGAGGGTCTGCTGGCGAAGCTTCAACTCTTCGAGATCCGGCGCCAACTCTCCGCGCGCCAACACTCCTTCGTTTACCAGGACCTGTTTTGCCTCGATTCGAGGCTTCACACGCTCCACGCGGCGGCGGGCTGCTGCCAGCATCTCGTCGATCTGTTGCGTCGACAGATCCTCCAGCTTCAACTCGCCAAACAGCGTTTGCCGCAGAATCCCGTTATCCGTAACATCCTCAAGCGAATCTTTCGCCTGATCCAGCTTGTTCTTTGCGATGGCGCCGTTCCGGTAGAGCTCCTCCATCCGGGAGACATCCAGTTTGGCCTTATCCATCTCGGAAAACGACGCGGATTGCGCGTAGACGCAATGGTACGC
This sequence comes from uncultured Solibacteraceae bacterium, assembly GCA_964441675.1. Lineage (GTDB taxonomy): Bacteria > Acidobacteriota > Terriglobia > Bryobacterales > Bryobacteraceae > JAPKYZ01. Next base: position 4,690 of record CAYTVP010000269.1, read on the forward strand.
CCATAGGGAAAGAAAGCCGAGAACCCATGGACGCACTTCTTTTATTGTAGTACGCTGAGGGTATCGGAACCGTCCTTCAGCGAATCCCCTTTTCGGCCGCTGAAACGCCCGCCTGGTTGGCGGCCGTTCGAGCAGCAGAATCCAAAAAAGCGAATGATATCCGCGTTCTGGACTTGCGCGGTATCTCCTCGCTGGCTGACTATTTCCTCATCTGCAGCGGCTCCAATCAACGCCAGAACCAGGCCATTGCCGATGAGATCGAAAAGGAACTGGCAGCTCGGGGCGAGCGCCCTCACACCGCCGAGGGATACACCTCCGCCGAGTGGATTCTACTCGACTACGGCGACCTTATCGTCCACGTCATGTCCCCTCAGTCACGGTCGTTTTACGATCTGGAGCGCCTTTGGCATCATGCAAAGGCAGTCGAGATCCCTACGCCGGCCGCTTGAAACTCCCGTAATATTTCGTCGGCCTTCTGGTGGTTGAATGCTTGGACGGCATCCTGCAGTAATTCGATCTTTTTTCCGTAGCGTAGAAGGCCGCGTACAGCCAGGTTGACGCAAACTTCCGTCACGACGCCGTAGACGACAAACCGGTCTGCCTCCAGGTGCTCGAGAACCTTAGGCAAGTGCGTATTCTCAAAGCAATCAATCGAAGCTTTTTCGAGCAGTACCTGGTGCGGCCGGTCCCGTATTTCCTGGAAGGGGCAACGGAAGGGCTGCAAGAGCGCCGTGGAATGGGGGGCTAGCTTTTCCGGTTTCCGCTGGCCGAGCGTTCCGACCACGCAGTGTGGGGGCCAATCATGGAACTCCGGATCGTCCTCGGAATGGGCATCCATTGTCGAAATCAGGGGGATACCGTTGTTCAGGGCGTGCTCTTTCAAGCGGACCCAGATCGGAATCAATTTTTCCGCTCCGGGCGCGTAGAGGGCGCCGGCGGGGGAAACGAAGTCCTGTTGCGTGTCGATGTCGAGAAAAACGGTCTTCATTGTTGAAGCTGCTTCAACTCGTCGCTGAGCCGCACCTCTCGCGGCCCCCGAGGCTGCGTGCCGGCGCGTTTGCGGCTTTCGGCTGGAGCCGGGAGTGGCCGAATCAGTTGGCCGTTTGCCAGTACCGGTTCGAGCAACGCGAGACTCTCGGGCCGTTTCTCGCCCAGCCGGCCAACAACGTCATAGCCGTCATAACGGAACACCTGCTTTGCTCCGCCTACCGTCATCTTATCGGAGCTGTGTTTGGCGACAAAACGAACCGCACCCGCGGCCTCCAGCTCCACCAGCTTGTATACCGCGCCCAGCGCCGGAGCATCTTCCGATGTCGAAAGCGCGGTCCCAACGCCGAAAGCGTCGATTGGCGCGCCCTCTTCGAGCAGCTGCCGAATCCGGTTTTCGTTAAGGTCGCTCGACGCCATGATCTTCGATCCGGTCATGCCGGCAGCATCGAGAATTCGCCGTGACTCGCGCGCCAGAGAACCGAGGTCGCCCGAATCCAGCCGGATGCCCCACAACGGTGCCCCCAGCGCGGCCGCTCTACGCGTGCCTTCGATCGTGTCGTATGTGTCCACCAGTTGGACGCAATATGTGTCCAATAGCACCTGCAGTCGGCGAAACGCTTCGTTTTCGTCGCCGAACGCCAGGACCCACGAATGTGCTGCT
>CAYTVP010000270.1:0-6324 GCA_964441675.1 uncultured Solibacteraceae bacterium
CGATCATCGCGGCGAGCCAGTTGTTCTCCCGCGGCTGCAACAAGCCGGACTGAGTGACAGTACCCGGCGTAATCACGCGAGTCAATTCCCGCCGCACCAGTTTCTTGCCCGGCGCGGCAGCTTCCATCTGGTCGCACAGTGCAACGCGGTAACCCTTCTGTACCAGACGGGCGATGTAGCCTTCGGCGGCGTGATAGGGAACGCCGCACATCGGGACTGGTTCTCCCTTCTCCTTGTTGCGGGCAGTGAGCGTGATCTCGAGCTCGCGCGCGGCCGTCACGGCATCTTCAAAAAAAAGCTCGAAAAAATCTCCCAGACGGAACATCAACAGCGCGTGGGGGACCTGCTGTTTGATCGCGTGGTACTGCCGCATGAGCGGCGTAGAGGGATCGCCCATTCCTACGCGTAGAGACCGCGCAGCCGGATGGCATGGACGACACGGTCCAGCGCGATCATATACGCGGCGTTGCGATTGTCGGTCGAATGTTTTTCCGCGTACCCGATTACATCGCGGAAGGCGGCGACCATTATTTTCTCCAGCCGTTCGTTCACTTCCGCTTCGTTCCAGAAATAACCCATACGGTCCTGAACCCACTCAAAGTACGAAACGGTTACTCCACCGGTATTCGCCAGGATATCCGGAATCACGAAAACGTTGTTTTCTTTTAGGATTGGATCCGCTTCAGCCGTGGTAGGACCGTTCGCTCCTTCGCACATCACCTTTGCACGAATTCTATGAGCGTTTTGCGATGTAATGACGTTCTCCTTGGCCGCTGGAACGAGAACGTCACACTCCTGATAGAGAGCCTCATCGCGGTCACCGGTCTCGGCGCCCGGAAATCCCGAAATCGAGCCGGTCTCCTTGCGATACTGCATCAACGCGGGAATATCAAGGCCTTCGGGATTCGTGACCGCCACATCCCACTCGATAATGGTCACCACTTTGAAGCCCTCGGCGGCCATCAGCTTGGCGGACATTCCGCCGACGTTGCCGAAGCCTTGAATCACCACGCGAACGTTTTCCGTGTCCATCTTCAAGTGCCGCAGCGCTTCGCGCGTGACAAACAGGCAACCCCGCCCCGTCGCCTCGGCACGCCCCAACGATCCTCCGATCGCCAGCGGCTTGCCCGTGACGACTGCTGTCGTCGCCTGGCGTTTGTGCATGGAGTAGGTGTCCATAATCCACGCCATGGTCTGCTCGTTGGTGTTCATGTCCGGCGCCGGAATATCAATTTCCGGGCCGATGAAATCCACCAGCTCCGCGGTATACCGCCGCGTAATGCGCTCCAGTTCGGACTGGGAAAGAATCTCCGGGTCGCAGAGCACAGCGCCCTTGCCGCCACCGTAAGGAATGTTGACTACGGCGCACTTCCAGGTCATCCATGCCGCCAGCGCGCGCACCTCGTCGAGATTGACGTCCGTTGCGAACCGTATGCCGCCTTTCGCGGGGCCGCGAGCGATTGAGTGCTGGATACGATAACCGGTGAAAACTTCCAGGCGGCCATCGTCCATCAGCACCGGAATATATACGGTGATTTCCCGCGTCGGACTTGCGAGCACTTTCCGTATCCCTTCGTCCAGGCCTAAGGCATCGGCGGCTCGCAGAAACCTGGTTTCGGCCGCCACCCAGGGATTCAGTTCGCGATCCAAATCCGGCAACGCGGCCGTGTCTGCGATCATGGATTTCGCCACAATGGCATTATGACATCGGAGTTCCGGCACCCCTCGCGGCGAGAGGTTATTGCGGGCGCGGCTTTTTTCCGGCCGGGCGCACGAAATCTTTCGATTGCCGGTATCCGGTTTCGAGTGGTCGAGCACGGCTCGTCGACTTGGCGTTTCCTGCACATTCACGGAGATGAAACCACAGCCCGCGAGGCGCTAAACGCTATAGAGAAGAGCCATAGAGGCACCAGTTATTTCGTCGAAAGCCAGACTCGCATGGTTCCGATTGCGGGAGGTACCATCGATCCGAATCGCATGTTTTCCGAAGCGGGCGCTGAAAGGAATCTGCGCAGTTTGAACGATTCCTGGACCGCCCGTCAGGTGGAGGCGGCTTTGCATCTCCTCGAACGGGACCGCCCGAAGTTCCTCAGCCGGATCCTTCCGCCGCAGGGCGGAATCCTGGTGGCGCTGCACAACAATAGCCAGGGGTACTCGATCCGGACCGAAACTCCGATCAGCGAAAAAGTGAGCCTGAAGGCGCCATCCGCCCCTCACGAGTTCCTGCTCGCCACAAATCCGGACGACTTCGCCGTGCTCGAAAAGTCACAGTTTAACTGTGTGCTCCAGTCGAAGCCCGGCGGCGAGGATGATGGATCTCTCTCCCGGTTATGTGCCAGCCGGGGTATCCGCTACATCAATATCGAAGCCGCCCTGGGCCGCCTGGCGGAGCAACAGGCAATGCTCGAATGGATTCTGGCGAACCTTCCCGATCGACGGAACGTCTAACAATAGTACGAGGAGGAGTTTGGTTATGAACATCTCACGGCGAACCTGCCTTGCTACGCTGGGAGGCAGCGCCATGGCCGCTGCTCACCCTACCCCCGACGACACCAATCCCCTGATTCCACGCGAGGAATTGTTCAGCGACCCCGAAAAGGCGGCCCCGACAATCTCACCCGACGGCAAGAAGATCGCCTACCTGGCACCCTCCAACGGGCGGCGGAACGTCTGGGTGAAAACGTTAGGCAAACAGGACGACCGTGCGATCACAGACGACCGGAAGCGCGGAATCTCCATCTTTTTCTGGCAGCAGGATTCCGAACACATGCTGCATATGCAGGACACCGGCGGCGACGAGAATTATCACCTGTTTCAGACCAACATCAATACCAAGGCGTCGAAAGATCTCACGCCGTTCCCCGGCGTCCGCGCCACACCAGTGGCGTTCAGCCCCAATCTTCCGGATAAGGCCGTGCTGGCGTTGAATAAGCGGGACAAGAAGTTGTTCGACGTTCATGTACTGAACCTCAAAACAGGAGAGATCACGCTCGATACGGAGAATCCCGGCGATATCGCGGGCTGGACGGCGGATAACGATCTCAAAGTGCGTGCCGCCGATGCGATGGTCGGCATGGAGCAGGAAACGCGCGTTCGCGTCGATGAGAATTCCCCCTGGAAGCCATTCCGCAAACAAAGCCTCGACGAAACGAATGGCGGCGCGGTCGGTTTCAGTCCCGACAACAAAGCGCTTTGGATGATTTCGAGCGTCGGCGCGAATACCGCGCGCCTGAACGAGATCGACATCGCCACGGGCGAAGAGAAGGTGATCGCCGAAGATCCGGAATACGATGTCTCCGGCGCAATGACTCACCCCACGCGCAATACCCTGGAAGCCGTGTCATTCGTCAAGGCAAAGACGGAATGGATGTTCTTCGACAAGGCGATTGAGGCGGATTACAAGTTCCTAAAGTCGAAACTGGGCGAGGGTAACGTGAATGTCAGCAGCCGCTCCAACGACGACAAGAGCTGGATCATTACCTATGCCGCTGCAGATCGCCCCAGCGAGTACTACTTTTTCGACCGGCCCGCGAAGAAGCTGGAATTCTTGTATTCCTCGCGCCCCGGGCTGAAGAAATACAAGCTGGCCGCGATGAAGCCGATCGAGTTGAAGGCGCGTGACGGACTGACTCTGCACGGCTACCTCACCATGCCGGTTGGCGTGGAGAAGAATGCGCCGACTGTCCTGCTGGTGCATGGCGGACCCTGGGCGCGGGACACCTACGGTTACTCCAGCCTGGTGCAGATGCTTGCCAATCGCGGCTATGCGGTGTTGCAGCTTAACTTCCGCGGCTCGACCGGATACGGCAAAAAGTTCCTGAATGCCGGCGACCGGGAGTGGGCGGGTAAAATGCATGACGACCTTCTGGACGCGAAAGCATGGGCCATCAAGCAGGGATACACTGATCCGAAACGTGTGGCAATCATGGGCGGAAGCTATGGCGGTTACGCTACCCTGGTTGGCTTGGCATTTACGCCCGAGGAATTCACTTGCGGCATTGACATCGTCGGTCCTTCGAACATTTTCACTCTGCTGAATTCGATTCCTCCCTACTGGGCGCCTATGATGGCGATGTTCGACAAGCGCGTAGGCTCCATCAAGAAGGATGAAGACTTTCTTCGCTCACGCTCGCCTTTGTTCAAGGCCGACCGGATCACCAAGCCCTTGCTGATCGGGCAGGGCGCAAACGATCCGCGCGTGAAGCAGGCGGAAAGCGATCAGATCGTAAAGGCGATGCGGGACGCAGAGAAACCGGTGGAGTACATTGTTTTCGCTGACGAGGGGCATGGATTCGCGAATCCGGAGAACAATCTACGTTTTTGGGCGGCGACTGAGAGTTTTCTCGCAAAGTATATGGGCGGGCGAGCGGAACCGCCTTCGGCAAAACACGACTGGAAACCGTTCTTAAAGTAGACTAGTTATCCCGCTTCGGCGGGTAGTTTTTGAGAAGCGCCGTCATTGCGTTGTCTAGCCTTTTGAGACGCTTTTCCTGATCGCGCGTGCGGTCGACTGTGTCGGAAACTTGTCCACGCCACACAAGACGTTTGGCCTCGCGATCATACATGTCGAGTGCCAGCGTACCGACGGTGATGTCTCGGGACGTTGTGGTGGAGATACCTCCGCCATAGCCATATCCATAACCCCAGCCCCAGCCTGGACCCCAGCCCGGACCCCAACCCCAGGGTCCGCCGCTGTTATAAGTGGTGAATTCCTGTTGCTGATTGAAACCAACCTGGTAACCGGTGACAAGATCCGACGTTTCGCTGTCCGTTTTGGTCAGGCCCTTCGCAGCCATGGCTTTATCGAGCGCGTCCGCAACCGCCCGCCTCTCGATCTCATTTAACTGATCCAGGCCGCTGTCCTTCAACTCCACCCATTGATAGGTTTTGTATTTCGAGAAGTCAGCCTGCTGATCGAAGTTATAACCAGTCTTTGGATCACAACCAGTAGCTGCCACCATCGCAGCGACAGCTACAAAGAAAGTGAATTTGCGCATCGTTATCCGGTCTCTAATTTCAGGTTACCCTTTCTTCTTCGGAGGATAATTCTTCACCATCTTCTCGACTGCCTTATCCAGTTTTTTCAGCCGCTTCTCAGGACTGCGAGTGGGATCCACCGTATCCGAGACCTGGCCGCGCCAGACGAGCCGCTTTGCCTCGCGATCGTACATATCGAGCACCAGGGTACCGGTCACGATCGTTTGCGACGTTGTCTGCGAAATGCCGCCACCGCCATATCCCCAGCCCCAACCGGGCCCCCAACCGCCGCCGTATCCCCAGGGCCCTCCGCTATTGAATGTCGTGTATTCCTGCTCCTGCTCGAATCCCACCTGGTAGCCGGCCATCAGGTCCGCCGAATCAGTGTCGACCTTCGTTAGCCCCCTTTTCGCCATCGCTTTCTCCAGTGCATCGGTAACATTGCGCCGGGCGATCTCGCTGAGTTTTTCATGACCGCCGCCCTTCAGTTCCACCCACTTGTATGTCTTGTATTTGGAAAAGTCGGCTTGCTGGTCGAAGTTGTAGCCGGTTTTCTGGCCGTAGCTCGCCGCGGTGATCACGACAAGAGCCGCCGTCAAGGACAATGCGCGCATATAGATCTCCTTTCCAGAATCCCAGCACGTTTTCGACCTTTGTTGCTAGCCCCCAATAGTTCTCAGAAGGAGAAATAGACGACGGGACAGTGGCATACACTTGAGTTTATGGCTTCGGCGAACAGCACAATTCAGGTTGGGTGCATCGGATTCGGAATCATGGGACAAGGAGATTGTTTCACTGCGAACTCTGTCCCGGGCGTCAAGCTGGTGGCGGTTTCCGACGTGTACGACGGCCGGCTTCGCAAGGCAAAGGAAGTCTACGGGCGCGACACGTTCGTCACTCGTGATTACCGCGAATTGCTGGCTCGAAAAGAGATCGACGCCGTGATTGTGGCAACGCCGGATCACTGGCACGCGCGCCAGGCCATCGATGCCATGAATGCCGGCAAGGACGTGTATTGCCAGAAACCGCTGGTACAGCAGATCGAAGATGGCAAGGCCGTCGTCGCCGCGGAGAAGAAGACGAAACGCATCCTGCAGGTGGGCAGCCAGCGAGTCTCCAGCATTCTCTATGCGAAAGCACGGGACGTTATCCGCTCCGGCATGATCGACGTGATGAGCGCCGATTACATCACCACGGCGCGCGCGAAAGGGCTGGCGGAGCGCATCGTCATCAGCCGCCCCGCGCTCAAGAACGCCATGCTCACGGTGGTCACGGTGCTGGCGCTGGACATCGGCGCGATGCTGGGCGGCGCGATCATCACCGAAGCCGTATTCGTCTGGCCTGGAG
>CAYTVP010000271.1:0-1716 GCA_964441675.1 uncultured Solibacteraceae bacterium
ATGATTTCGCTCGACAAGGCCTCAGTCCCCAGCAGGGTGGCCTCGCGCGAAACCGCCGCATACACAGTGTCAATCGAAGTCACCTCAAAATCAGTCAGGTTCATCGATACCTGCGCCTGCCCCCGGGTCTCCAAAAACAAACCGAGCGCCTTCACATTCGGCAGTCCCCCGGATGAGGCGCGAATCTTTCGCGCGATGGCTCTGGCAAGCGCCACGTCCGGTGTCGCCAGGTTGATGTTATAGGCGATCAGGAATGGGCGAGCACCGACGATCGCGGCTCCGGCCGATGGATGCAGTTTATCGCCGATGTCGGGCTTCAGAGTGTTTCGCTCAAACCCTCCTGCACGGATGGACTCCAGCCGGACGCGTTCCGGGCTCGACGCAGCCGCCTCGTAGAAGAAAACGGGAATCCGAAAGCGCTCCCAGATGGCGGCTCCCGTTGCCCGCGCGAGAGCTGCGCAGTCTTCCAGGGTCACACCCGCAATCGGGACGAACGGCAGGACATCGCAGGCGCCTAGGCGCGGATGAACTCCGCGGTGCTTCCGCAGATCAATACGCTCGGCGGCGCGGCCCACCATTTCGAGCGCGACCGTCTGAACCGACTCGGGGGTTCCCGCAATTGTCAACACCGAGCGATTATGGTCGCGATCGGAAGTTCGATCCAGCAGCCAAGCCTGCCGCGCCACGCCAAGTCCTTGCGCGATGAAATCGATGACATCCGAGTCCAGGCCCTCTGAAAAGTTCGGCACCGCTTCGATCAGACGCGGAATCACTCCGAGTCCTCGTAGAGGAGGACGCCCCGTTTGGCGACCATGCACACAAGATTTGCGCCAAACAGCGATGGAATATCGCGATAATCCGAGCAATCGAACATCACAAAGTCAGCATACTTACCCACCTCGAGCGATCCGACCGCGCGCGCCATGGTTAGGGCGTGGGCAGCATTGATGGTGCTTGCCGCAATGGCCTCCTCCGGCGTCAGCCCCAAGGCGGTAACGGCTTGCGAGATCAATACCGCCATGCTCAGAGTGCGAGTGCCTGTTGCATTGAACCCCGTGGCGAGCGCGATGGCGGCCCCCGCGTCCAGCAGGCGGCGCGCGGGTGCGGGCGCCTCTCCCTCAAGACCCATTTCCAGCGGGCCAATCAGCGTGATGGTGGCCGAATGGGCAATCAGCGCGATCTCTGAATCCGCCATCCTGCCGCAAGCCTGCAGCACCGCTGCGCCGCATTCCAGCGCGATACCAGCCGTCCCCGGACCGTAGACACGAGGAATGTACCCGTTGCGCCGCGCAGCCGCGACGTAGTCGCGCACTCCCGCCGAGGTCAACGCGCCCGGGCCTGAGTGTGCGCACGCAACCAAAGGCGTACCGGCCTTCTTCGGCAAACCATCCACCTGTTCCGCTGTATGCGCGCACAGCGACGCAACAATATCCAGTGGTTTCGCTTTTAACCCTTCAATAACCTTGATTTCGCGCAGAGAAGTGGTGCTGGTTTCGATCGTCGTTGTGCCGTGGCGGGCAAACCAGCGCAAACCTCTCCGGATCTCGGATTGAAGCCGCGCCGCGGCCCATGAGCGATTGTCCTGCTGAATTGCTTTCAACAGGTGCGTCGAGGCATCCACGAAACCGGGGAGAACCACCCGGCCGGAGGCGTCAAGAATCTTTGCGCCCCGGGCCGCCGAAAGATTCTCCAGACGGCGGGACGGTCCGACGGCTT
>CAYTVP010000271.1:1726-2263 GCA_964441675.1 uncultured Solibacteraceae bacterium
CTCGATCAACAGCGAGCCATCGTCGATCACGGCCAGCTCATTCATCTCGACGCCACGGCGGGGTGAGGAAGGACCGCGCAGAGTAACCAACTGCCGCGCTCCCCGCAGTAGGAGGCGACTCACAGACCGTTAACGTCCAGTAGCCCGGCGCAAGCCTTCGATAAAGGAATGGCGAGACAAGTGAATCGGCGCCGCAGGCGGTAGCGGGACCCGGGGTTCTCTCATTAAGCGATCATATAGAAATCTAAAGACAAAAGCTTCCAGCGAGAACGTCCTCTTCCGAATAATGCGCCTAACGTCCAGGTACAAGCATCTCAAAGAAATGAGTGAGGATCTTGCACCTGAGGGACGTACACGCCGCGAGGTAATCCGCGGCTTCGGAAAATCAGCCGTCTTGGCCTCAACTGCCGCCAGCTACACTCAAATTCTTCAAGCAAACGACCGGCTACGCGTCGGTGTCATCGGGTGCGGAAATCGGGGACGTTATCTCCTTGAATCTTTCCAAGAATTTTCAAATGTCGAGACCGCGGCGATTTG
>CAYTVP010000271.1:2273-6321 GCA_964441675.1 uncultured Solibacteraceae bacterium
ACCCGCGGCGGAGCAATTTACCAACCATCAAAAACTGATTGCCCGACGGGATCTTGATGCAGTGATAATTGCTACGCCGGATCATTGGCACGCTTCTATGGCCATTGATGCGATGAAGGCCGGAAAGGACGTCTACGTCGAGAAACCGCTTACATTCCGTCCTGAGGAAGGTCCCCAAATTGTATATACGGAAAGAGAAACACGGCGGATCTGTCAGGTCGGGCTGCAGCGCCGTTCCGCTACGTTGTTTCGCCGGGCCAAGGAGGAAGTCGTCGATAAAGGTTTGTTAGGAAAGATCAGCTTCGTTCGCGCGATCTGGCATTACGGTCCTCCCTACGATCTGGGCGATCCGAATGAGCCCAAACCCGCAGATCTCGATTGGGAAAGCTTCCTGGGCCAAGTCGGCTGGCGAGAATGGAATCCACATCAGTATCACCATTACCGGCTTTATCTCGATTTTGGCGGCGGGAGTCTGACCGACTTGCTGACCCACTGGATTGATGTGGTCCATATGTTTACCGGAAACAAACCGCCGATCGCAGCCTCGACGGCAGGCGGTGTCTTTGTTGCCGACGATGATCGCACTGCGCCGGACACCGTAAATTCGATCCTTGATTATCCTGGCTATACGGTCAGCTTTGAGTCCACCACGCTCGGTGGAATGCCGTCCGATCGGATTGCATTTCATGGAACCAATGGCATCCTAATCGTTGGTCGCGACCGGTACGAATTCCGGCCGAACGGCGACAAGGCGAACCGCACCATCGCAGTGACGCCTGAGACTTTCGTCGCTGAGCACATTGCCAACTTTCTGGAATGCTGCCGGACGCGGAGGACTCCGAATTGTGATGCGTTCACCGGTCATCGGGCAGCGTTGCCGTGCCACATGGCCACAATGTCCTACCGGTTGAAGCGCCGGATTGACTTCAATCCGGAGTGGAACATTACCTGAGCCACCCGTTCGCCCACCGCGCCCGAAAGCTGGTGGCGGCATGCTACAACTGAAAGCGCGTGCCTGAGAAAGAAAACGGCGCGATGCCTTTCGAACAAGGATTGGCCTCGCTCGAAAATATCGTGAAACAGCTGGAAAGCGGCGACTTGCCGCTAGAGAAGGCACTCAGCCTCTTCGAAGAGGGAGTTCGGATTTCCGCGGTGTGCCGAAAGCAACTGGAGGAAGCGGAGACTCGCGTGGAAATTCTTACCCGCAGAGGCGATTCGGTCACCGCAGAGCCCTTTTCGGGATGAAGGAATATCTGGCGAAGACCGAGCAGGCGCTGGAGCGCTGGCTGCCGGCTGAGTCCGAGGAACCGACCGTCATACACAAGGCAATGCGCTACAGCGTGTTTGCCGGCGGCAAGCGGATCCGGCCGCTGCTGGCGATGGCGGCAGCCGAAGCTGTAAATGCAAACCCCAGCCACACGGCCGACGCGGCCTGCACGCTGGAGATGGTCCATACCTATTCCCTCATCCATGACGATCTGCCGGACATGGACAACGATGACTATCGCCGCGGACGTCCTACCTGTCACAAGGTATTTGGCCCTGCAATGGCCATCCTGGCGGGCGATGCACTCTGCACATTAGCTTTTCAGGTGCTGGGCTCGCTCGAGGATGTGGCTCCGGATGTCCGCTGCCGGCTGGTAGTGGAGCTGGCAACAGCTGCCGGAACCCGCGAAGGCATGATTGCCGGGCAGGTACGGGATATAGAGGGGCAGAATCAACGCCCTGAAGCAAGTCTCCTGCAATCGATTCATCGCGCCAAAACCGGCGCTCTGCTGCGTGCCAGCGTGCGGATCGGCGCCATCTATGCCGGCGCCCGTGAGCAGGAACTGGCGGCATTGAGTAGTTACGGCGACCATGTCGGCCTGGCATTCCAGATTGTGGACGACATTCTGGATGTCGAGCAGCCCTCCGAAGCGCTCGGCAAGACTGCCGGGAAGGATGCGGCACAGAACAAGATCACCTTCCCGGCCGTTTACGGACTCGAAGAATCCAGGCGGATGTCGGAAGACGAACTGTGCGCGGCACTCCGCGCGTTGGAGCCTTTCGGCCCCCGAGCACAGATGCTGCGAGATCTGGCAAACTTGATTGTTCGCCGCAAGGCGTAAGCAATTGAAGCGCCGGCTGGATCAAATTCTTGTCGATCGTCATCTCACTCCGTCGCGCGAGAAAGCCCAGGCTTTGATTCTTGCGGGCAAGGTTCTGGTCAACGGGCAAAAGGCATGGAAGCCCGGTCATGCCTACGACGCGAGCGAGCCCGTGGAGCTGCTCGGGCAGCACAAGTACGTCAGCCGGGGAGGATTGAAGCTGGAGCGCGCCCTGGATTACTGGAATATCGATCCTCGCGGCAAAGTCTGCCTCGACGTGGGAGCTTCGACCGGCGGATTCACTGACTGCCTGCTGCAACGTGCCGCCGAGCGTGTACACACGGTCGATGTAGGCCCCTCGCAGCTGGACTGGAAGATTCAGACAGACCAGCGCGTAGTGGTCCACGATCACACTAACGCCCGCTATCTGACACTCGAAACTCTTGGCGAGCGCCCGGCACTGGCTGTATGCGACGTGGCCTTCATCTCGGCCCGGCTGGTGCTGCCTTCCGTAGCACAGGTATTGACGGATGATGCGCGCATCGTGGTATTGGTGAAACCGCAATTCGAAGTTGGGCGGGATAAGGTAGGCGAGGGAGGGATCGTTCGGGATCCCGAGCTTCAGCATGGTGCCGTAAGCAGGGTGCGGGAAACATTACAGTCCCTTGGATTTCAGACCGATTGGATCGAGTCGCCCATTCTCGGCGCGGAGGGCAACCGGGAGTTTCTGCTTTATGGATGGCATTAAGTCCGTCGGTATTATTTCGAAGCCTGATGTACAACAGGCGCGGCTGCTGGTTCCGCAGCTTCTGAACTGGCTGCGCGAGCGTTCGATTGAAGCGCGCTGCGACGAGCCCACCGCGGAATATTCCAATAACTGCCGCCGCGGTCTGACTCGCCAGGAAGTTCCTGACGGCACACAACTGGTAATCGTATTGGGCGGCGATGGCACGCTGCTTTCTGCCGCGCGTGCTGTGGGGAATCGCGAAATCCCCATTTTCCCGGTCAACCTCGGGGGCTTGGGCTTTCTCACTGCGATTACTGTCGAGTCGCTTTTTCCGGAACTGGAGCGCGCATTTCGCGGCGAGCATCGTGTTGCTCCGCGCCGTATGCTTCAGGCGGAGCTGCATCGCGAGGGGCGGGCCATTGCGAGCTATCTGGCACTGAATGACGTCGTAATCACCAAGGCGTCCCTTGCGCGAATGATCGATCTCGAGGCCCGAGTGGACGAGCATTTTGTTTGCAGGTACAAAGCCGACGGCTTGATCGTTGCATCGCCCACCGGTTCCACGGCATATTCGTTGTCTGCGGGCGGGCCCATTATTTTCCCGAGCGTAGCCTGTTTTTGCCTGACGCCCATTTGCCCGCACACTCTAACAAACCGGCCCGTGATTGTTCCGGAAACGTTTGCGATAGATTTGCACAATCAGGCTGCCGATGAAGATGCCTGGCTGACGATTGACGGCCAGGTAGGCGAGCCGCTGATGAATGGCGATCACGTTTTTTGCCGCCGTTCGGACCACGCAGTCCATCTGATCCGTCCGCCGAAGATGATGTTCTTCGACGTACTACGAGAAAAACTGAAGTGGGGAGAACGATGAGACGAATTTCGCTAACTGCCTGGATCATTATTGCCACGGCGATCGGCATTCTGCTGGGCGCGTTGCTGCCTGAGTTCTCGAAGAACCTGGGGGTCATCTCCAACATCTTTATCCGGCTGATTAAATCGATCATTGCGCCGCTGATTTTTACTTCCCTGGTGTACGGAATTGCGAAGTCCGGCAGCATAGGCGCGATGGGCCGTATCGGCGCCAAGGCGATGACTTATTTCCTCGCGGCGACATCACTCGCCCTGGTGATCGGCTTAGTGATGGTGAACGTGTTCCGGCCCGGGGACGGCATCGTCGTCATACAGGAGACAACAAGACAGGCTACCGCCGCAGCAGCCAACCCGTCTTTCG
>CAYTVP010000272.1:0-6313 GCA_964441675.1 uncultured Solibacteraceae bacterium
GGGCGAGATGCACAGGTCCAACTGCTGTTTGACGGAAGCGATTCGAACACCGCGTCGATAGCCAAAGGCTACGCGGACGCCATCATACTCAATCGCGCCCAGGCAATCCGGGAGTCCATGCAGAACCGGGCTGGAGCGCCGAAGATTCGGCCGCCGGCCGATCTGCATACTCGCGTTCTCTACAACGAAGACTTGCGGTCCCGGAACTACATCGTTCCCGGATTGATCGCCGTCATTCTGATGATTATTTCCGCGATGTTGACCTCGCTTACCGTCGCGCGCGAATGGGAGACGGGTACGATGGAGCAGCTCATCTCGACGCCGGTTCGTCCGCTCGAACTGCTGCTGGGAAAGCTTACGGCATTCTTCACAATCGGGATGTGCGACATGATTATTTGCCTTGTCGTTGCCATCTACATTTTTCGAGTTCCGCTGCGCGGTAGCGCCGTTGAGCTTCTCCTTGTCAGCATGATCTTTCTGTTCGGCGCCCTCTGCTGGGGCATCATGCTTTCCACGGTGGCGCGAAATCAGCTGCTGGCATACCAGTTGGGAATACTGACCTCCTTTCTTCCGGGTTTCCTCCTCTCCGGATTCATCTACGCCATCGAGAGCATGCCTGTGGCGATCCAGGCCATTTCGTATCTGGTTCCGGCGCGGTATTTCATCGCAGTAGCCAAGGCGGTATTTCTCAAGGGATCCGCCCTGGCAATTCTATGGCCTCAAGTGCTGCTGCTGACTGTTTATGCCGTGGGCGTTTTCTTTCTGGCAGTGCGCCGCTTGCGCATGAAGGTGGCCTGACGGCTAAAAACGATGCGTGAAAGGTTGTTCGAAATCATTCGCAAGGAATTGCGCCAGGCGCTGCGGGAGCCGCGAATGCGAGCGATGCTGATCATGCCGCCACTGATCCAATTGCTGGTATTCGGCTACGCTGTCAACCTTGATATCGAACATTCCCGCATTGCCTGGATGGACATGGACCGGTCGCCGCAAAGCCGCGACCTGCGTGAGGCATTTGAAGGGTCCCGCTATTTTTCAATCACCTCGGCACCCGCTACGTTAAAGGAATCCGATGAGCTTCTGGAGCGTGCCAAGGTAACTGCGGTTGTGCAGATCCTGCCCGGGTTCGGCCGCCGCCTGACGCGCGGCCAGCAGGCAACAGTGCAACTGCTGATAGATGGCACGAACTCGAACACTGCTTCGATTGTTTCGGCTCAGGCGTCCGGCGTGGTCGGCCGGTTTTCAACCACACAGATGGCGCGTTGGCAGCGGGAGCGGCTGGCACAGCGGGCTATTGTTTCAGCGGTGTACATTCCGGTGGCCGCGTTATCGCCGGAAGACCGGGTATGGTTCAACCCCGAACTACTCAGCCGTTATTATTTCGTCCCCGGTGTTATCGCCAACATCCTGGCCCTGGTCACCATCATGTTGACGGCCATGGCGATTGTTCGGGAGAAGGAAATCGGCACTCTCGAGCAGCTGATGGTGACCCCGATTCAGCCGTTGGAATTGATACTCGGAAAAACGCTCCCCTTCGCCGGGGTCGGACTGGTGAATATGGCGATGGTGACGCTAGTGGCCATGTTCCTTTTCGGCGTTCCCTTCAGGGGCAGCATCGCCGTCCTGGTAACCGGCACCATTCTGTTCCTGATGACTACCCTGGGCATTGGCCTGCTAATTTCCACCGTGTCCGCGACGCAGCAGCAGGCGATGATGTCCTCAACACTATTCTTTCAGCCAGCCTTCCTCCTTAGCGGCTTTACCTTCCCCATTCGGAACATGCCGGAGATCGTTCAGTGGCTCACTTATCTGAACCCGCTTCGCTACTTTATGGAGATCGTCCGGGGTGTTTTCCTCAAAGGAGTGGGTTTCGCCGCCTTATGGCAGGAGATGCTGGCGCTGTTCATCTTTGGCGTGACAATCCTTACGGTCAGCGCACTCCGCTTTCACAAGCGCCTTGACTGACAGGGGCTGCTAAGCCTCTTGGCGTTCATTGACTTACGATAATTTCGGCGCTATTCACTAACCTGACGCAGCCGAACCAGTCTAAAGGCCAGATGGAGATGACGGATGTGGCCGCCGTCGCCCAAGCCCGAGCCGGTGACTGTGACGCATTCCGTCTGCTTGTGGACCGCCACAGCCGGAAAGTATTCCGGCTGGCATACCGGCTCACAGGCAATGAGACTGATGCGGAAGATGTTGTGCAGGAAAGTTTTATGCGCGCCTATCGCAGCCTGAGTACTTTCGACGAACGCGCCATCTTCAGTAGTTGGCTGTATCGGATTGCCACCAATTGCGCTTTGGATATGTTGCGGCTTCGAAAAGTCAGAAATGTGCAGCCGCTCGAGGGACGGTCGGACGAGCAGGGCGATTATGATCGCTTCGCGGCGACCGCGCCGGGGCCGGAGCGGCTGGCAATCAGCTCCGAATTGCAGACGCGAATCGCCGCCGCGATGGAACTGCTGACACCGCAGGAGCGTGTCGCGTTCACGCTGCGGCACTTTGAGGGACAGACCATTGACGAGATCAGCTGGACGCTGGAAGTCAGCGTCAATGCCACCAAGCATGCGGTATTCCGCGCCGTTCAGAAAATGCGGCAGGCTCTGGAGACGGTGGAGGGATAATGCACTTCGACGACGATCACCTGGTGCTGTTCTATTACGGCGAGGCGGAAAACTCACCGGAGATTGACCTCCACCTTGGACGCTGCGGCGAGTGCCGCAAGCGTTTTGAATCGCTCAAGACGTCGTTAGCGAAGATCGACTCGTGGCAGGCACCCGCTCGCGGTGTCGAATATGGCGAGCAGGTATGGCGCCGCCTGGCGCAGCAGGACGCGTCGATTGGCCGGCGGCGGAGCCGGTTCTCCTGGTTCAGTTTCCGCAAGATGGTGATCGTCGGGGCGGCCTCGGCGATGCTCGTTGCCGCATTTCTCGCCGGGCGGCTGACGAAGGAACCCGCAGATACCGGGATTGCAGCGCTTCCCCGCGCCGTACAGGAACGGCTTTTGGCGGCTTCGCTAGCTGATCATCTGGACGATTCCGCCCGTACGCTCATTGAACTTTCGAACGCCGATGGGCCCAGCCGGCTTATCGAGGAACGGTCGCGGGCGGAGAATCTGCTGGCGGCCAATCGCCTGTACCGGCAGAGTGCTCAGGACCACGGCCAACGAGGCCTGGCCAGTGTCCTGGATGATTTGGAACGTGTGCTGCTTACGATCGCGCGAGGGCCGGAACAGCCGACGGAAACTCAGCTTGATCAACTGCGCAGCCGTATGGAGGATCAAGCTCTGCTGTTCAAGATACGCACGCTGGAGCTTCGTCTTCGGGATTTGGAGAATCGGCCCATGCGACAGCCAAACGGCAGGACATAGTCAGGAATCGAACTAGAGGAATCGAGATATGAAAATAAGCATTTTTCTTTTTGCCTGTGGCTTCTCGCTAGCGCAAATACCGGAGCCGGTGCCTACCCCGCACCTACCCCCATTGCCGCCGGAGCCACGGGCGGCGGCTATGGCCGATATGGCAGCTAAGCTTCACGACTTGAGTGCCAGGATGGCATTCGGTTTCCAGGCTCGGGATGTTTCGCGGGACAGATCGGACCGCCAGTATGAACGGGGCGAACGCGCGCTCGATCAGCGCAAGTGGGACGAAGCGGTTACCTACTTCGGCGATGTTGCGTCGGCGGGACAATCCCGCGCCGATGCCGCTTTGTATTGGAAGGCGTATGCGCTTGGCAAGCTGGGCCGCACCGCGGAGGCGACGGCGGAGCTCGATTCACTGGCAAAAAATTACAAGGAAAGCCGCTGGCTGGGTGATGCGAAAGCGCTGCGAGTAGAGCTGGCACAAGCCGCCGGTAAGCCGCTTGCCCCGGAAGATGCCGCCGACGACGAGCTAAAGCTGATGGCTATCAACAGCTTGATGAACAGCGAGCCGGAGCGGTCCATTCCCTTGCTTGAGAAACTGCTGCAGAAGCAATCCTCCCCAAAGCTTCGTGAACGTGCTCTTTTCGTGCTGAGCCAAAGTAATTCACCGCAAGCTCGCGAAGTGGTTGTGCGTGTGGCAAAGGGAGGATCAAATCCGGATTTACAACGCAAAGCCGTACGAAGTCTCGGGATTCACGGCGGCAAGGAGAACCGCCAGGTGCTGGCTGAAATCTATTCGTCGTCGAATGACGTGCCGCTAAAGAAAGAGATCCTGAAGGGCTTCATGGTTTCCGGCGAGCGCGACCGAATCCTCAGCCTGGCGAAATCGGAACAGAATCCTGAGCTACGGATGCAGGCGATTCAGTTGCTCGGTGTGATGGGTGTAGGCGCCCCGCTGGCTGACCTATACGCCAGCGAGTCGTCGCCTGACGTGAAGCGCCGTATTTTGCAGGCGCTTTTTGTGCAGGGCGATGCCAAACCTCTGATTGCCATTGCCCGCAAGGAACAGGATCCCTCGTTGAAGAAACGCGCGGTCGAGCATCTTTCGCACATGAAGAGCAAGGAAGCCACGGATTATCTGATGGAGCTTCTGAAGTAAGTAATCAGAGAAAGAAAATATGTCGCCGCGATATCTCGTTCTCTTCCTCGCACTGCCGTTATTGGCGCAACAACCGTCTATTACCAACGCGAAGCTTGAAGCAATTGCGGTGATGGGCACGCTCGACGACAGTGTCCGTCAACTGATCGCAAGGCATTCGTCGCCTGCGTGGGTCGGATATGCGGTGACTCGGCCGGCCGGAGACAGGCAGTCCTGCTGTTGGGATGGTTCCGGGCGTGGGTGCGGGTTGGAGAGCAAAAGTGGAATGGCGCAAAACGCAGCGCCCGCGGCGGTGAAACTCGAGGGGGTCACGCACACCACGGTCTTGCTGCGCGCGGAGGCCGGCCGGATCGGCCGCGTGCGTGCGTTTTCGGGGGATTGTCCTCTTGATGCAGGCGGCCTGCCACTCTATTGGCTCAATGGTGTAAAGCCGGACGAGAGCGTCGCATTTTTGGCGCGGAAAGCCAGCTCGCCGGCGACGGAAGCTGGCGGCCGTACTGTGTCGGACGAAGCTCTGCACGCCCTCGCAATGCACGAGGGTAAGACGGCTGACGCGGCACTGGTTCGAATTGCAAAGCAAGACCCGGCTGCTCGCGTTCGTGGACAAGCGTTGTTCTGGTTGGCCCAAAAGGCTTCAAACCAAGCCCAGATCGCAATTGCGGACTCCATCGAACAAGATCCCGACACCGAGGTGAAGAAGAAAGCTGTCTTTGCACTCACGCAACTGCCATCGGGCGATGGAGTTCCGAAGCTGATCGAGGTGGCGCGAACCAACAGGAATCTTGCCGTTCGAAAGCAGGCGATGTTCTGGCTCGGCCAGTCGAAGGACCCGCGAGCACTGCGCTTTTTTGAAGAAGTACTGTCCAGTAAGTAGACTCCGCAGCACCCCAATCGCAGGACCCCGCTTTCCGGAGAGAGAATCTTCCCGTCCGCGCCGTACTATAATGCAGACGGGTGGTTTGCCGGTTAGCGAGCAGGGCAAAACACCTCGTTCACGAAAAGCTCCTCGTTCCGATGGATCAGCGCATTCGAGTACTCGTCGCCAAGCCCGGCTTGGACGGGCACGATAGAGGTGCCAAGGTCATCGCCCGCGCTTTGCGGGACGCAGGCATGGAGGTAATCTATACCGGCCTCCGGCAGACGCCGGAGATGATCGTGAGCGCCGCGCTCCAGGAGGACGTTCAGGTCATCGGCCTGTCTATCCTTTCCGGCGCGCATAACGCGATCGTTCCTCGCATCATGGAGCTGCTTCGAGAGAAGCAGATGAACGACGTTGTGGTGCTCGTAGGCGGCATTATCCCTGATGATGACGCCGAGAGGTTAAAGAATATCGGTGTGGCCGCGGTTTTCCAGCCGGGTGCCCCGCTTGAAGGGATCGTCCAATTTATCCGCGATTCTGTAAAGCTGGCCGCCTGACGTTGAACGCGTCCGCTCCGTAAGGAGATTCATGCAAGAAAAGCTCAACATCGCGGTGTTTGTCGATTACGACAACATCGAGATTGGTTTGAAGTCCACCTTGCGCCGCGACTTCGACGTATCAATTCCGCTCGAAGCCCTGAAAGAACGCGGTGACATCGTGGCAAAATTTGCCTACGCCAACTGGGGTAGGCAGGAGGGCGCGGCGCGGCAAATGGCCGAGAACGCCGTGCAGATGGTTCAGCGGTTGCCGTCGCCCAGAGGCGACAAGAATGGCGGCGATATTAATCTGGCGCTGGATTCGCTTGAGATGGCGTTCACACACCGTCATGTGAATGCGTTCGCCATCATTTCCGGAGACAGCGATTTCATTCCGCTGG
>CAYTVP010000273.1:0-6236 GCA_964441675.1 uncultured Solibacteraceae bacterium
CCCGCGACCTCCGACGTGACAGGCCGGCGTTCTAACCAGCTGAACTACGTCCCCGATTCAACGGAATGCGTCGGACCTCAAAAGGATAACATAGCGCCGCCAGATCTTCGTTTAGGAGCCCAGTCTTCGTTAAGATTGAATTCATGATTTCCCGCCGGGCCTTCAGCATAGGATTGGGTACCGCCAAGGTGTTCGCCCAGTCCAACACCGTTATCCGGAAAGATCCCCTGCTGGATTACCTGGTTCAGCAGGCCGCCACAATCGAGAAAGTCGCCGGCGGATTTACATTTACCGAGGGGCCGCTTTGGTTGCGAGATGGATCTCTGATCTTTAGCGACGTTCCGAATAACGTCATCCACCGTCTGGACCGGCAGGGAAAAGTTACGGAATTCCTGCGGCCGAGCGGCTACGACAAGACCGACGCGCCGAAAGGAGCCTTCATCGGCTCGAACGGGCTGACGCTCGATTATCGGGGACGCGTTATCATCTGCCAGCACGGCAATGGTCAGATCGTTCGCCGCGAATCCGACGGAAAAATCACTGTTCTCGCCTCAAAGTATGAGGGTAAGCGGTTGAATTCGCCCAACGATGTGGTTTTCCGGTCGGACGGCTCGCTGTATTTCACCGATCCGCCTTATGGATTTGTGGATGAGGACAAAGACAAGAAAAAGGAGCTTCCGTTCAACGGAGTCTATCGCCTGAAAGACGACACCCTCACTTTGCTCAACAAGGATATGACGCGCCCGAACGGTCTCGCCTTTTCGCCCGATCAGCGGATCCTGTACGTTGCAAATTCCGATCCGGCGAAAAAGATCTGGATGCAGTTCGACGTCAACACGGACGGGACACTCGGAGCGGGCCGCGTGTTCTACGATGTCACCTCGGAAAAAGCTCCCGGCTTACCGGACGGGATGAAAGTAGACAAGGCCGGGAATCTCTTCGCTACGGGCCCCGGTGGCGTTTGGGTCTTTAGTCCCCTGGGCAAACATCTGGGGACGATCGTCCTGCCCGAAACCCCAGCCAACGTCAACTGGGGCGAGGCCGACGCCCGCACGCTTTACATCACGGCGGAAACCAGCGTTTATAAGGTTCGCTTGTCCACAGCGGGTCTTCGCCCGTAAAGCCGCCGCAAGTTTAGTTACCTGACGCCTCGAATCGGGCTACTACCTGGTCTCCAGTCAGCAGCAGGAGCTTACCCTCTTCCATACGATATCCGTTAGCCTTGGTCAGGACCCGCGACAAGCCGTTTTCTACTTCCATGATCGAAGACTCACAAGCCATCAACGTCCCCATCATGGCGCCAAACGCCAGGCTGCTGCCCTGCACCGTGTACGACCCGCCCATTCCGTTGCATCCTCCGGAAGCGCTGGCGCGGCCCTCGCTTTCCAGCTTCAGGAAGGGCTTGCGCTGGCCGGAGCCTTCCCTCACCGGCCTGCCGTTCAGCTCACGCAGCCGCCACTCCACTCCCAGCAGTTCGGCCGGAACTTTCTCCTGCTCCGGTGTGGCGGTGCGCCAAAGCCGGTAACTGTGCTGTGATTCGATAGGCTTTCCTTCGGTATCCAGCATTTCCAACATTCCTTGATCGGCAATCTGAAAGTTTTGCGCCTTGCCCTCCCGGCCGTGCACGGTCAGCTTGCCGTCCTCGACACGCCAGAAACCGACATCGGCCAGGATAGCCTTTCTTTCCAAATATTCCTGCCTCAGCGTAAACCGATTCTTCGGATAGAGCGTCAACGTCATTACGATGCCAGGGCAATCCGCACAAGGAATCTTTCCCCGGAATGTCACAGGAGGAGCGAAAGGAGATGTCGTTTGAGCCATCAGAACTGTCACGAGGACCACGGCCATCATGAGCGCACGCCGAATAAGCATCAGGATTTGTCCTCCGGTCCGATAATGCCACGGCCAGGGCAATCCTTTCACTGTCACAATGTATGCATGCTTGTCTTGTTGCTGGTGTGTGCGGCCGTCGCGCTTCCCGCCCAAGCGCCGATCAACGGGCCGGTCGTCCTTTTAGTTGGCGCACCGGGCGCGGGCAAATCAACGCAAGCCGCCGCGCTCAGTAAAGCTTATGGGCTTCCTGTAGTTCGGGCGGAAGACCTGGTTAAAGACAATCCAGCCGCCTTCCAGAAGATGCGCGAAGCCAAGATCACCGGAATGGACCCGCTTACCGATCCGGTTCTGAATCGCCTTTTTGACGACCGGTTGGCCAAAGGCGATCTCAACCAGGGATTGATCCTTGCCGGGTATCCGGCCACGAAGGATCATGCCGACCACTTGCAGAAGCTCGTAGCCGAAAAGAAGTTGCCGCCGCCTCAGATTGTCCAGCTCGACATCCCGGACAATGAAGCCCGCAAAAGGCTGGCTGGCGATCCGGATTTTCCGCCGGAGAAGGTGGAGCAGCTTTTGAAGGACTACCACCGCGAGTTCGATTTGGCACACCTGTACTTTCCCGACTCGAAGGTAACGAAGGTGGATGGTACAGCTTCGCCCGAGCAGGTGACTCGCAAAATTCGCACAATTCTCGACCCCGTCGTTACGCCTCGCAAACGCTGAGGTCAGCTATCAGTGGCACACTGAAAGCATGAAAGGCCCCGCGAGTTCGTGACCGGCCGCAGGCTCCGGCAGGTTGTCCGTCTTGGCTGGATTCCCGTAATGATCGCCGCTCTTTACACTGCCTGGGTATTCTATTCACGTTATTCCGAAGCCAAACGAATCGAGGAGCAAGCGGCGCAAAAAGCGGCGGAAGCGGACCGGAAGACGATCGAGAGAGCGGGCGGTCACGACCTGAAGATCCTCGCGTTCTATGCCAATCCGTCCGTCATCAAGAATGGAGAGACCGGATTGCTTTGCTACAGCGTGGCGAACGCCAAAGCTGTCCGCCTGGAGCCGGAAGGCCCTGAAATCACGCCTGCCTTGACAAAGTGCGTCGAAGTGAAGCCATCAAAGACAACGGCGTACACCATGATCGCCGAAGATGCTTCGGGGAATTCCGTTCAGGCCGAGGCCACGGTGAGAGTCACACGGTGACGGGCAATCGGGAGTTGTCCGCCGCCGCGCGCGAAGAAAGCGTCCGCCGCAAAACGGCCGGATCCGGCAAAAGATTCGAACGCGCGCGCAAGACACTGGCCGGGGGAGTCTCGACATCGCTTCGCCGCACCGCCCGGCCGTATCCGCTCTATTTTGACCGGGGCGCCGGAGCCGAAGTCTTCGACGTCGACGGCAATCGCTACCTGGACTACGGCTTGGCGTGGGGTCCCCTGATTGCCGGTCATTCGCATCCAGCCATAATCGAAGCCATCGAGAGCTGGCTTCATCGCGGCACAACATTCGGCGCGCAGCACGACCTTGAATACGAAGTCGCCGAGACGGTCGCGCGAATCGTGCCCTGCGCGGAACAGGTTGCATTTTCAAATAGCGGCACGGAGATCGTTCAACTAGCGCTGCGCCTGGCTCGCGCCGTGACAGGTCGCGCGAAGCACATCAAGTTCGAAGGCCACTATCACGGATGGGATGACAGTGTGCTCGTCTCCTACAAGCCGTCGCTTGAGCAGATCCGTTCCGCGAATGGCGGCCCGGTTCCGGTAGGGGCCGGCCAGCGGCCGCACAACGATGTGCTGATTGCCCAATGGAACGATCGCGCCAGCATCGAACATCTGTTCGCGACAGAAGCCGGTTCCATTGCCTGCGTGATCTGCGAACCGCTGCTGTGCAATAACGGCTGCATCGAGCCCGAGTCGGGATTTCTGCAGTTCCTCCGGGATATCACCGGGCGGCACGGCTCCCTGCTGATTTTCGACGAAGTGATCACCGGATTCCGGCTTGCGCTCGCCGGGGCGCAGAAACACTACGGCGTTACGCCGGACTTAGCAGTATTCGCCAAAGCCATCGGAGGCGGCACTCCTCTGAGCGCGCTGGCCGGACCCAGCGCATTCATGGAACAGATCGCCAACGGAAGGGTGGTTCACGCCGGCACCTTGAACGGCAACCCGTTGTCGCTGGCCGCCGCAAAGGCGACGCTTCAGATTCTCGAAGCGGATAACGGCGCAGTGTATCCGCGGCTATGGTCGCTCGGCGATAGTCTCCGGACTGGAATCGAGCAGCGTTTGCGAAGCGAAGGACATTCCGTGGTGACCTCCGGCGCCGGACCCGTTTTCCAGGTGTCCTTCATGGATACGCCTGCCCGCACATACCGCGATATGCATCGAGCCAACCAGGCCGCATATTCGGACTTCGCGCTTGCATTGCTGGACGAAGGCGTTAGTGTCCTGCCCGATGGGCGGTGGTATCTGTCAGCCGCCCATTCCGAGGCCCACATCGCGGAAACGCTCGAAGCGGTAGAACGCGCCGCGGCTACGCTGGCAGCGTAATCGTGCGTCCGGTTCGCGCCGATTCATAGCAGGCAAAAACCGTTTCGAGCGCATGCAAGCTATCTCCCGCCGTCGGCAAAACGGCGCCATCGGCCAGTCCGGCAGCGGCCCGCACCAGCATGCCGTAGCTATCGGCCGGGGAGAACTGCTCCGTGCGATTCTCTGTCCCCATGAGCGAGACTGCCGGCTTCGCCGGATCGATTGCCAGCGACCCGCGAGAGCCCCAAATTCTGATCGTGCTGTCGTAGCCTTTCGGCAGATAGTAGGCCGAGTGCAAGGATCCCAATCCGCCCCCGGCAAACCGGAAACTGACCGCGGCCGAATCCTCAACCTGAATCGGCTGCCCGCCTGTATTGGCGGTCAGTGCAGTGACCATTTCGATGCGGCGGCCAGTGATAAATGCCGCCAGATCGAGGTAGTGAATGCCCAGCCAGATCAGATGGCCCCCACCGGCCTTTTCCGGAAACGCAAACCAGGATTGTTGGTACTTCGGGTTCTTCAGCCGTGTCTGATCGGCAATGTAGTGCATGTCCAGACCATAGAAATCTCCGATGGCACCCTCGCGCAGTAGCTCTCTTGCACGCGCAAAGGCAGGATGAAACCGGTTGGCAAACGCCAGCATCAGGCGCCGCTGCTTTTGATCCGCGATGGTCCGCAGTCTGGCGAAATCCGACGCGCGAACACATGCCGGCTTTTCCGCCAACGTATCGATTCCGGCCTCGACGATCGGCAGGATCGCTGCCGGAGCCTGGTGTGCCTCAAGCGCCACTACCGCGAGCGATGGCCGCAGGCGGGCGATCATCTCGCTGGTGGTCGAGAACGGCTTCACACGATCATTACCAATGGCCGCCCGCGCCCGATCCACTACGCTGCCTGTCGCGTCTACAACAGCGATGCTCCCGAACTCCGGAGGTTTCAACGCATTGATGTAGATGTTGAGATGCGGCCCTTCCGGTGTCGAGATCAGCGCGGTTCGACGGCTCGGCGCGCCTCGAAGCGCCATGGCTCCACCCGCCGTCAGCAACGCACGGCGGGCGATCGGAGAGGAAGGTTTCACAGGGGAAGCTTACACCGTCCCCACTGCCGATACCCTGGAAGGGAATGGCAATTCTCGAAAAAGGCCGGGTTCTCGTCACCGGCGGAGCGGGCATGATCGGAAGTGCGGTGGTTTGGATGTTGAATCGCGAGGGATTCGAGCGCATTCTCATCGCCGATCGGATGGACCGCTCGGAGAAGTGGAAGAATCTTGTTCCTCTTCGATTTCTCGATTACATTGACGCCGATGATCTGGCGGAGCGCGTGCGAAGCCGCGCCGCCAGCTTGGATGATATCGGCGCGGTATTTCATCTCGGCGCATGCTCCGCGACAACCGAAAAGGACTCGGGCTATTTGATGCGGAATAATTTCGAGTACACGAAGCAACTGGCGCACTGGGCCGTGGAAGGAGGTGCTCGATTTATCTACGCATCATCCGCGGCAACATACGGCGCCCGGGAAGACGACTTCCGCGAGGATCTTCCGCTCGATTCGCTGCGGCCCTTGAACATGTACGGGTACTCAAAACACCTGTTCGACCAGTACGCGCAGCGGACCGGGCTCGCGGCGAGGATTACCGGCCTGAAATACTTCAATGTTTTCGGCCCCAACGAAGACCATAAAGATGATATGCGGAGCGTCGTCCATAAGGCGTTCCATCAAATCCGCGATACCGGCAAGCTGCAGCTGTTTCGAAGCTACCGGCCGGAGTTTTCAGACGGCGGCCAGCAACGAGATTTTCTCTATGTGAAGGACGCCGCCGCGATGACGCTGCACCTGGCGGAACACGCGGGCGCGCACGGCCTTTATAACCTCGGCTCCGGTCGCGCC
>CAYTVP010000274.1:0-2403 GCA_964441675.1 uncultured Solibacteraceae bacterium
AAAGCGAAGTCAGTTATCTGTCTCTTTCAACACGGGGGAGTGAGTCAGATGGATACTTTCGACCCCAAACCCGAACTGACGAAGTTCGATGGACAAGAGTATCCCGGTAAGAACCTCGAAATCCACTTTCATAAGCAGGCTGGTAAGTTACTCAAGTCTCCTTTTACTTTCCAAAAGTATGGACAGTCCGGAATGGAAGTTTCCGAATTGCTTCCCCATACAGGGAAGATCGTCGATTCGATTACTCTGATCCGATCCATGACGACGGGCAGCATCGATCATGAGCAGGCATTACGCCTGTTTCATACCGGCAAGACACCGCCCGGTAGACCGACTTGGGGTTCGTGGGTTATCTACGGACTCGGTACGGAAAGGCAGGATTTGCCCGCGTTTGTTGTGCTCTCCGATCCGGATGGATTGCCGGTAGATGGAATTCGAAACTGGTCGTCAGGCTGGTTGCCGGCGATCTACCAGGGGACGCAGATCCGGTCCGAAGGAGTTCCGGTTTTCGATCTTATGAGGCCGGACGACATTCCTGTGGAAGCACGGGCGAACCAGTTACGGCTGTTGGACAAATTCAATCAGATGCATTTCACGCGGCATCCTGAAAACTCGGAGCTCGCAGCGCGAATCAGCAACTATGAAATGGCTGCAAAGATGCAAACTTCTGTCCCGGAAGCGCTCGACCTTGAGAAGGAGCCCGAATCCATCAAGAAGCTCTATGGCTTAGATAGTCAAAACAAAGCAACCGCCGATTATGCCAAGCGATGCCTGATGGCCCGCAGACTGGTTGAGCGGGGCGTTCGCTTTGTCGAAGTCTTTCTAAGTGGCCAGCCCTGGGATACTCATGATCGAAACTCGGAAAAACTCAAGTCGCTTTGCAAGATGACTGACCAGCCGAGTGCAGCGCTCGTTACTGATCTCGAGCAATCGGGATTACTCGATTCAACGATCGTTCTTTTTGCAACGGAATTTGGCCGGTTACCCATTTCGCAAGGGAAGGACGGCCGCGACCACAACCGGCGCGCGTTCACAGTCTGGGCGGCAGGCGGGGGATTCAAGCGTGGCTATCTCCATGGAGCCACGGACGACTTTGGCGCGGCAGCCGCAATCGACCCCGTCACGCCCCACGACTTGCACGCCACGATCTTGCACGCCCTCGGTTTGGATCATCAGCGACTGACTTATCCTCACGAGGGCCGTGAGGACAGCCTCACCGATGCTGCCGTTACCAAAGCCCAATTCGTACCTGATTTGCTGGCATAAGACTCAATACTGAGCTCTCAAGCGAGTGAGCCGAGCAAACTACATAAAGGAGCATTTCGATTGAAAATTACAGCGGTTGAATGCATTCGCCTGCGTCTACCTAATGTCACTGACGCCTGCGATGGGACTCAAGAGAATTTGGTTGTTCGCATTCATACCGACGAGGGTATTACCGGCGTCGGCGAAGTGGACTCGGCGCCAACGGTGTGCCGCGCAATTATTGAATCTCCTTTAGGGCACAAAGTCTGGAACGGACTGGCGGCGCTCATCATTGGAGAAGATCCGCTGAACATCCGTCCGATTTGGGACAAAATGTTTGCCGGCACCGCATACAACGGCCGCTCGGGCGCAGTGGTGCATGCGATCAGTGGCGTCGATCTGGCATTGTGGGACATTGCAGGCAAGGCACTGGGGCAACCGGTTTATAAGCTTCTCGGCGGTGGGTACCGGACACGAGTGAGAGCATATGCCAGTGCGTTGTTTGGAGACACTCCCGAAGCGACATCAGAACTAGCTCGCAGCTATGTCCGCAAGGGTTTCACAGCGGTCAAGTTCGGATGGGGTCCTTTTGGTCAGGACGAGAAGCTCGATATCGATCTCGCAGCCGCGGCGCGTGACGGGCTCGGGAGCGAAGCCGACCTTATGATCGACGTCGGATGTGCCTGGGACTGGAGGACAGCCGCGCGGCGTGAAGAGGCGCTGCGGCCCTACAGACCGTTTTGGATTGAAGAGCCCCTGCTCGCGGACGATATACAGGGATACGCGAAGCTGACAGAACGTTCGTTGACCACAATTGCGGCTGGCGAGTCCGAGGCCGACATACCTTCCTTCAGCCGCTTGATTTGCAGAGGTGGCATCGACGTCGTACAGCCGGATGTCGCCAGGTGCGGAGGGCTGACCGGCGCAATGCGCGTAGCGGAGATAGCGAACTTCAACCAGCGGCAGGTAGCCAATCATGCGTTTAAGACCGGGATCAGTATTGCCGCCTCACTTCATTTCCTGGCGGCGATTCCGAACGCTCTGATTTTGGAGTACTGCGTGAGTGAGTCCCCGCTCCGCCTGCGGACAACGAAGCAGACATTTCCGGTGATTGATGGCTATGTGGATATTCCGCAGGAACCAGGCCTGGGTATAGAT
>CAYTVP010000274.1:2413-6200 GCA_964441675.1 uncultured Solibacteraceae bacterium
ATCTCGATCCTGAAACGATTGAAAGGTACCGCTGCGAAGATCCAGTAGAAGTTAGTTAAGGTTCTATGAGGTTTTGGCAAGCCGTTTCGCTCGCGTTCCTGTTGACGGTTGGGCCAAGCATTGCTTCGGCCCAGCCCTCGAGCGAAACATATGACGTAGTTGTGGTCAGTGGCAGCTCAGGCGGGTTTGGAGCAGCACTTGCGGCGGGAAGAATGGGAGCGCGCGTAGCCCTTATCGAAGACACTCCCGTCCTCGGTGGAATGCTCGCGAACGGCATCTCCAACATCGACACCTATTCGTACGAATCGCTAAGTGGCATTTTTGAGGAGTTCCGCTCTGGCGTCCGGGAATATTACCGGCCGATTATGGCAACCGATCCTATCTTCAGGATGCGCCAGGCAATGCCACGGCACGGGAATTACCGGGCAGTCCAATCCAATCATCCACGAGAGGGAGGAAGGTGGGAACCGCACGTGGCCGACCGCATACTCAAGGATATGTTGGCGGCCGTTCCGTCCGTGCGTGTCTTCTACGATACCTGGGCAACCGATGTGGTGCTTCAAGGCAGGCGTCTTACTGGCGTGGTGACGGAAAGCAAGCATGGTGAAAAACGAACTTTCTATGGAAAGGTAATCATTGATGCCACGCATGAAGCGGACGTGGCAGCGTGGGCCGGCGTTCCTTACCGGGTGGGCCGGGAGCCGAGATCTCCGCTTGAACCTCACGCTGGAGAAGTGTATTTTTTCAACGGCACCGGTGAGATCCTGGAGGGCAGCACCGGCAGGCAGGACCGTGGCGTGGTTTCGTACGGCCTGCGGCTGTGCATCAAGAACTACACGGCGATCGACGGGAGATCCCATATTCTGGCTGCACCGCCTCCGGGTTACAACAAGGAAAAATACATTCACTCGGCTTATACCGGCCAGCCGATTATGCCGGGCGCGAAAGCGGAGCTGAATGTCAACCCGGTCGGCAACGAGATGCAAGAGGTGAACTGGGTGTGGCCCGAGGCCACGCGGAATGAACGGTTGAAGCTGTATGAGTTGTACAAGCACCACGCCCTGGGTTATTTGTACTTCCTTCAGCATGAGCGCGGCTTAACACACCTCGGATTGCCCAAGGACGAGTTCACAGATAACGAAAATGTGCCTTACCGTGTTTTTGTCCGCGAAGCGCGCCGGATCGAAGGCGAAGTAACGATGACCGAGGCGGATATCAATCCGTTTATCACTGGAACGGGGATGATTCCGGCATTGCGGCGGGATAGTGTAGCCATCGGCCACTATCCCATCGATTCGAAACCGGTTCGAAATAAGACTGATTTTTCCACACCTGACAAAGGGGAGGGTGACTTCTTTCTATCAAACGTCATGGCTGCGTTCCAGGTACGCTATGGAGCAATTGTGCCCCGGCATGTGGAAGGACTGCTCGTACCAGTTGCCATGTCGGCCACCCACGTCGCCTTCTCGTCCATTCGCATGGATCCCACATGGATGGTGATGGGGCAAGCGGCCGGAGTGGCCGCCGTTCTCAGTATCCGCGAGCAAGTGGAACCGCGGCGCCTGCCGGTCGAAAAACTGCAACGCGAACTTCTGCGACAAAACTGCCGGTTGATGTTTTATTGGGATGTACCCATAGATCATCCGGCGTTTGCCGCCGTTCAATGGTTGTCGGTGAACAAGGGAGTGACCGGCACTCCGGAACGGTTGTTTGAGCCGGATAAGCCACTGACGCGGGCCGATCTGGCTGCGATGGCGGTGAAGTCGCTCGGTCTCTGGCCAAGCGTCAGCAATGCTCACTTCATCGATGTTTCCTGGGAACATCCGGCCTTCCGCGAGATTGAGACTCTGTTTGACCACCGGCTTCTAGAGCCCCTTGGAGTGAAGCCGCGCTGGCCTGAGGCGGGCAGTTACAACCCAAAGCAGCACGCGGAGTTCACGCAGGGCCGGCACTTCGGAGAGTTCTCCCCGTCCAAGTCGGTTTCGTGGGGAGAACTGATCGGTGTACTCGAGCGGGCGCGGTCGCAGCCCCGGCTCTCGCCAGGTACAGGAATTGTGAAGATTGCGGACCCAGCGCGCCAGATGGATTTCGACAGGTGGCTCCGGCAGATGGTCACCGGCTCGGAGTTTGCGAAGTCTCTCGCCGGGAAGGCCGTCCAGCCCGATTCCATTGTGACGCGCGGAGAAGCGTCAATGTTGTTCGCCGCAGCCACACCCCAATAAAAGGTTTTCCTGCGTTAAACCGTACGCCAACGACTAGCGGCGTCAATAGATAATCCGCGGGCTCCGGCTTGTGGAGCTCGGCACGCAAAGTGGCGAGCTCAGCGGCTCCGGCGAAGTCGTCGATTGGAATGCGAACGTCGAGCGCGAGTCCGCCCGGACCGAGATCCCACGCCACTACACCATGACAGAGTCCACCGATATGATCGGTCGCCATCTCCCATCGTTTAACGAGGCTCGGGCCCGCATTTCTTCGTAGGCGTTGAACTGCAAATAGAAATCGGGATCGTCAGTGGTGCCGTTGCCGTACATGCCCCAGCGCTGCGGAGCGGAATCGAACGACCTTGCCCTCCCCAAACATCGAGCCGGTGTTCGTGCGGCACGTAGCGGAGGTATGGTAGCCAACGGTTCCGCGGCTGCATGCGGAATTTATCCACCCGCTGAAACCCGGCCGGCCCGGCTGGTGAAGCGGAGATACAGAACCACATGGGTCGATCCCAACGCAGGCTGCACCCGATAACGGACGAGTACAACCGCTTTCTGGTTGATGCCCGTTGTAGTCGCAAGGATCTTTTGCTCGACCGTGTAGCCTTGGTCCCGGTAGGTCGTGGTCAGCACTGGCAGGTAGCCGGACTGTAGATGATGTTCGAGCGAAATTGGCCGCAGCCGCGTCGGGAAACTGGGGGAAACTGAACGATCGCGATGCCGGGTCGAATAGGAAGAAGCTCAGGCAGTAAGCGTCGTAGACAGGCTCGATTTCGCCCGCCTGCCCGATCAGGCACTCCTGTTTGTGATCCTTGACTCCGATCATGTACCAATAGCGATAAAACGCGTTGGAGACGAAAGCGTGTTCGCGTGAAGCGAACACGCCAAGATCGAGTTCCGGCGGGGTGTGACGGATCTGCTGCTGGACCCACCACGGCAAAGGCTGTCTAGAGCCGTGGCCCCAGATACGCCACATCACTTCATAGAACAATCCGATTTCGCGTTCCATGGAACTCCTCGTTTCGGAATTCGCGGCAACTTGACTATTTTAGGTAACATATCAGTCGCACGATTATGGCCTCTCCCCCGTCGATACAGCGAGATGCGCACGGCAAGGCCCTGGCGCTGAACCTTGATCCTTCTATTTACGGCACGATGGCAGAAATCGGAGCAGGTCAAGAGGTTGCACGATGGTTCCTGAGTGTCGGCGCTGCGTCGGGTACGGTCGCGAAGACGATTTCCGCGTACGACAAGAAAGTCAGCGACGACATCTATGGCAGCGGTACGCGTTATGTCTCGAAGGAGCGCTTGGAAGCCATGCTCGAATATGAGTACAAGCTTCTACTGGACCGGCTCAATCTAACTCGCAGCACGGATACTCGCTTCTTTGTGTTTGCCGACACCGTCGCGGCCCGCAACTACCAGGGCACCAACCAGCAGCACGGTTGGCTGGGTGTGCGTTTCCAAACTGAGGCCCAATCCCAGCCGAGCCAAATGCTCCTGCATATCAATCTTCGGGATTCGTCGGCGCAACTGCAGCAGCAGGCCGTCGGTATTCTGGGCGTAAACCTGATATATGCTGC
>CAYTVP010000275.1:0-3591 GCA_964441675.1 uncultured Solibacteraceae bacterium
TGAATGCAAACAATCGCAACCTGGGGAAGTATTTGCCGCACGGGGTAAGCCATCACGTTGGGCTCGAAGTACACGATGCAGCGGACAACGACGTCCCTCTGTCACCCGGAGCCGTGATCACGGTCGAGCCTGGAGTGTACATTCCTGACGAAAAAATCGGCATCCGCATTGAGGACATGGTGCTGATCACCGAAAAGGGCTCCCGCCTGCTATCCGGCAATCTGCCCGTGGAGGCTGAAGAAATCGAGCGGGAGATGGGCCGGCCAGCCAAATGAAGTTTTGGGTTGTATCGGCCGCGGCGTTTCTGGTGGCGCTGCTGGTCAGCTGGACCCCGCTTGGCGGCCAGTTCGACAACGACTCCTACGACTGGATGTCACGGCTGTTTCCCGCATCCAGCGAAGATGTCCAGGCTGTCGTCATCGGTATCGACGAGACCACGCTCCAGGAGAGCGGCGGGATGCGCTCGATCCGCACTCTGCTGGCCGAGGTGCTGGAGCAAATCGGCTCCGCCTCGCGCCCGAAAGCGGTGGCGATCGACTTTACGCTCGCCGACCGTGGCGATCCGCGCGAGAACGCCCGGCTGGCGAACGCCATGAGCAAAATTCCCAATCTTGTGCTGGCGACGGATATCGCACAGAATGGCGCCGGCTGGCAGGACCCGCTGCCCGCTTTCGCGCAGAGAGCCAAAGCGCTGGGGCATGTGCATGTAGACCCGGACCCGGTTTGCCGCTGGGTCCAACTGGATAAGGCAGCGGGACACATTCGCCGTTGGGCCATGGGCATGGAAGCGCTGGCTCCCGGCACCATTGCGCGCGAAGAGGGTGACGCAATCACCTGGGCGGATTATCCGATTCCATCTCACCGAATTCGGATCGTCTTCTCCGGCCAGATTCCCAAGATCACTCCCGGGCAAATCAGCGCCGAGCGATTGGACGGCAAGTACGTCTTTGTCGGCGCAACGGCCTTGACAGCCGCGCGCGATCGATTGATGACGCCTCTCGGGTCAATGATGGCAGGCGTTGAGATGAACGCAGAGCTAGCGGAAACTCTTCGAACGGGCCGGTTTCGCGTGGACCCCAGTCCCGCGGCCTTGCTGCTGATTCAAGTTCTGTTTGCCGCTTTGGCGGCGTTCGCAGTACAACGGCTCGGATACTGGGCGGCAGCGCTGGTTGTGGGCGCGGCGATGTTGTTACCGCTCGCGGTGTTTCGTTCCGGAGTTGTCCTGCCGGTCTTTTCTCTCGCCTCGACTACGTGGTTGCCTGCCTTGGCTGCCGGAGTGCTGCATTTCCGCGCTACCCGTACAAAACTGGCGGCCGCCGAGGCCGATCGCTCGCGCTACCAGAAGGCCATTCACTGGGTAACGCATGAGATGCGGACGCCGCTCTCTGCTATCCAAGGTTCCAGCGAATTGATGACGCGCTATGCTCTTCCCGTTGAGAAGCAGCGACAAATCGCGGATATGATTAACTCGGAATCGAAACGGCTGGCCCAGATGATTCAGACATTCTTGAATGTGGAGAGAATGTCCTCCGGCCAGCTACAGATCAAAAGTGAGGTTTTTGCTGTTACGGATCTGTGCGATATCTGCATCCGCAGGGCTGCGCCGCTGGCCGGGCAGAAGAATCAACGCATTATTGACCTCACACAGGAAGCCAGCGAGGTTTGCCTGTCCGGAGATCGCGAGCTGATGGAATTTGCTGTTTACAATTTATTGACCAATGCAATCAAGTATTCTCCGGAGGGTACCGAGATTCGTCTGTCGGCAAAGCAGGATAACGGTTGGCTGCGGCTGTCCGTCATCGATCAGGGGATGGGGATTGAACCGGAGGATCTCAAACGGCTCGGCACCAAGTTCTTCCGCACTCAAGGCGCGGAAGAGTCCGGGATACAAGGTACCGGGATCGGACTGTCGATCGTCGGCGAGATCCTGACGGCGCACAAAGGAAAGCTCGAAATCTCCAGCAATCCGGGACAGGGATCGTCTTTTACGATCATCCTGCCGGCAGCAGTCCGCGCCGTGGTCACGACCCAGCAATGAAGCCTCGCCTCCTCATCGTCGAAGACGATCCGAACGTCCGCTCCACGATACTTACTTTTCTTGAGCTGGAAGGCTATCCGGCGGTTGCGGTCGCCTCGGTCGAAAAAGCGAAAAAGGAGCTCGCCTCGGGGGATTACCCGTTGGTTGTCAGCGATATCTATATTGGCGACGGCACCGGGCTGGACGTACTCCGCGCGGCAAAATCGGCAAACGCGGATTGTGCGGTGATCCTGATGACGGCGCGCGGATCGATGGAAACAGTAGTGGAGGCGACGCGAGGGGGGGCATTCGACTATCTCGCCAAGCCGTTCGAGCTGGACGCGCTGCTCGCATGTGTCCGGCGCGCGGAGCTGTCGCTATCGCCCGGCGACGAGGACGATCCGACAGACGACGATCTGCCCGAAACGGAAATGATCGGAAGCTCTCCGCGGATGATCGAGATCTACAAAACCATCTCGCGTGTCGCGCCCACAGATGCAACCGTATTGATCGAAGGAGAGACGGGTACCGGCAAAGAAATGATCGCGCGGATGGTTCACGCGCATTCCCCGCGGGCACAGCATCCCTTTGTTCCGGTCGACTGCGGCTCCATCCCGGCCACGCTCCTCGAAAGCGAGCTTTTTGGAGCAATGCGCGGAAGTTATACCGGGGCCGACCGGGACCGCGCAGGAATGCTGGAGTCCGCCAATCGGGGAACGGTATTTCTCGACGAGATTGGCGATGTCGATAGCGGATTTCAGTTGAAGCTGCTCCGGTTCCTGCAGGAACGGGAAGTCCGCCCGGTCGGGTCTTCCCGGGCGAAGCCGGTCGACGTGCGCGTAGTAGTGGCTACCAACCGCGATCTCAAACAGCTGGTTGAAGATGGAAAGTTTCGGGAGGATCTTTGGTTCCGGCTGAATGTGGTACCGCTAAAGCTTCCTCCGCTGCGCGAACGGCGTGGCGATGCCGCCCTGCTGGCACAGTTCTATCTCAAAAAGTACAACCAACGGTACGGTTTGGCCACCCGGTTGCCGGACGCCGGCCTGCGCGCGATCGAAGAGTATACCTGGCCGGGCAACGTCCGGCAGTTACAGCATTTAATGGAGCGGCTCGTGATCCTGGCGCCTGATGGCCAGATCACTGCGGAAGCGATTCAGGGCGCACTCCACGAGAGCCAGGCTTCGTCTGGCGCGAGCGAGACGCTCGCCGATGCCGAAGCCGAGCAGATCCGCCGGGTGATGGCCGCAGCCGGAAACAATAAGAGCCGGGCGGCCAAAATTCTTGGGATTGAACGGAAAACGCTTTACCGGAAACTGGAGCGGCTCGGCTTGGCGTAGATGGCATTCTCGTAGGCCGCCGACGCATACATGGGCGGGCCAAGCTGTCTCATCACCCGGCGAACCTGCACCCGGTATTCCGGCCGCGGATTGTACGTAGTCAGGATTCGATCTACTTTCTTATTTCGGTATGGACGCGAGTGACCTAATTTTCGGGCCACCACATAAATGCCGCTCCGGACGGAAGAAAAGCGGTGATCGCCATTGTTCCAGCCAAAGATATTATTATTTTTGTAA
>CAYTVP010000275.1:3601-6186 GCA_964441675.1 uncultured Solibacteraceae bacterium
GTAATACTTACCGGCAGTGGACTCCACAAAAGAAATACTCGGCAACAGCCTCCAATCCAGCTTGTTCTGATCGGCGGCTAGGACAAAATCCGCCGCCAGATGCTGAATTGGGCTGTTCTTCTTCTTTAGGAACTGTTGCAGGCGCTCCACCCGCACGTCGGGCTGCTTCTGATCGGCATGAATGCTGACAACTTTTGAGCTTGCGACGAATAACGCCGCAACTGCGAAAGTTTTCCAGATCAGATTTTTCACTTTTATTTTCAACCTCTTGCGCTAAACATTGGCCAGGTAAGACCGGCCTCGGGCGTACCTGACAGGGTCAGGCAGAGGAGAGCCCTAGAAGGGGGCTTTGTGCGTGTCGCGTCGAGCGATCATCGGTTCCTATTATATCAATCGATGGGCTTGGCCAGCGGTCCGTATATGCCTCAGAAGAAACGGGAATAGAACACTACTACCAGCCCGACCACGGTCGCGAGGATAACGCTGTGTTTCAGCGTGAACCTGAACAATCCGGATTCGTCCTCTGTCTTCATTCCGGTGGCGGCGGCGGCGACGGCAATCGACTGCAGACTGATCATTTTGCCCATGACTCCGCCGGCGGAATTCGATGCAGCCATCAGGACCGGATCCAAGCCCAGCCGGTTCGCCGTCACGACCTGCAAGTTTCCGAACAAAGCATTTGACGACGTATCGCTTCCCGTCAGGAAGACGCCGAGCCATCCCAGGATTGCGCTGAAGAAGGGGAACAGCGCACCGGTTGCCGCCAGCGCCAGCCCGAGGGTACCGGTAGCGCCGCAGTAGTTCATGAGAAATGCCAAGCCGAGGACGGCGGCGATGGTCAGCAACGAGAACGCCAGCTGTCGCGAGGTTGTCCGGAACACCTGGGCGATTTGAGCTCCCGACAGCCGCAGAACCAGCATGGACGCAAACGCCGCAAACATGCAGGCTGTGCCGGCAGCGGAAAGAATATTAAAGGTAAAGACAGCGGCGTAGGGGGCGGGAGCGGTCGACACCGGAGGTACGCGCATCACCTCGTTGTGCAATCCCGGCCATTCAATGGGGAACGTGGCTTTATTCAAAAGAGCCTTCACCGTGTCGGACTGTCCCCAAAGCATGACAAAAACAACCAGCAGCAGATACGGCGTCCAAGCCATAAAAATCTCACCAGCAGGATGTTTACGGACTGCCTGCTGAACTCCGGATTCTCCTGCGAGCCGGAAGTTGTCCTTGGGCTTCCAGACGAGGAATAGGAGCACCAGCGCCACGATCGCGGAAAGCGAAGCGACGATGTCGACAAGCTGTGGACCGAGGTAGTTGGAAACATAGAACTGCGCGCCGGCGAATGTTGCGCCGCAGAGCAGCGCGGCGGGCAGAACGCCCATCAGCCCGCGAAAACCTCCCATGACAACCACGAGATACGCCGGAATCCAGAAACTAACCGGTGCGCAGATACGGCCCACCCATGTGCTGAGATCTTGCAATGGCAGCCCTGTAATGCCCTGCAGCGTAATCACCGGGATTCCGATCGAGCCGAATGCCACAGGTGCGGTATTGGCAAGAAGACAGATTCCCGCTGCATAGAAGGGCGAGAAGCCGAGGCCGGTCAGCATCGCCGCCGCGACGGCCACCGGCGTCCCGAATCCGGCAGCACCTTCAATAAAGGCGCCCAGGGCGAACGCGATCAGTAAAGCCTGCAGCCGGCGGTCCGAGGTGAGACTGCCGACAGAATCCTTCAAAATCTCAAACTTACCTGTGACAACCGTGATTTGGTAGAGGATGATAGCCCAGAAAACAATCCAACCGATGGGAAACAGCCCGAAGCAGGCACCGTAGATAATCGACGAAAACATCGTAACCGGAGGCATGCCATACATCGCCAGGGCGACGATAATTCCCGTGCCCAAACCGGCCAAGGCGGCAATCCAGGCGGCGGTGCGCCGGATGCCCAAAAGATATAAAAGGGTCAGAATCGGCAGAGCAGCGACAAGCGACGAAAGGGCCAGGCTGTCTCCGAGCGGAGTATATGTTTGTTGCCACATGAGGAACTCGTCTGTGATATCACAGTTGAGGCTTGTCTCTCTCGCCTGTCGATTATCTGATCCTGGCAATCTACTTCGTTTTTGTCATCGGAATCGGTTTCGTCGTTCGCAAGAAGATCCAATCGAGCGCTGATTTTCTTACCAGTTCCCACTCCATGCCCACCTGGATCGCGTCGTTGGCGTTCCTTGCCGCGAACCTTGGCGCGCAAGAAGTTATCGGTATGTGCGCGTCGGGCGCCAAGTACGGCATTATGACGGCGCATTTCTATTGGATCGGCGCTGTCCCGGCAATGCTGTTTGTGGGCGTTTTCATGATGCCCTTTTACTACGGCAGCCGCGCGCGATCGGTGCCGGAATACCTGAAACTGCGCTTCGATGAGAAGACGCGCGGGCTGAATGCGATTGCTTTTGCGGCGATGACAATCTTCAGCTCCGGCATCTCAATGTATGCGCTGGGTTTGTTGTTTCAGCTAGTGCTGGGCTGGAGTTTTACGGCAAGCGTGTTGCTGGAGGCGTTCACTGTAGAGATCTACACATTCGCCGGCG
>CAYTVP010000276.1:0-4956 GCA_964441675.1 uncultured Solibacteraceae bacterium
CCATTGTTCTGATCTCCTTTTCATGAACTGGAACTCACGAAAAGAAATCAGACTTGGCCCGCTACCGCAACCCCCGCGCCGCCGCCGGAAAAGCAATTTACAGAAAGGATGTTACACGAACGCATCTCCGGTAACTTCTTGAATGACCCTCGCCGTTTTGAAGACTATAACCATCGATCGATCCGTATTGATCACAGGCTGACTAATAAGGATTCATTAATGGGGAGGTGGACACACCGCACCTTCGATGGCCTTGTATCTGTCAGTCCTTATGACGGTTTTTCGAAGGATTCTTACAGCCCCGGAACCCTCGGCAAAGATGTTGTTGGCGTGAGCGCTGTAATCGGCTGGACTCACACTTTCAACCCCACAGCTACTCTGGAGATTCGACCTTCGTATGCCTACGCTGGAACCGATCGCATCAGCCCGGATGTAGGAGTTGACTGGACGACGCGCGCGGGCATCCAAGGATTCGGGCCGGGTATCTCCGATGTCTTTCCGATCTATCCAACATTCCGCTATGCCGGCTTTACCGGTCTCATGACCAGTCTTGCGGGCCTGAACAATGTCCATAGCCGCGATATAGTCGGAAACCTGACTTTAGTCCGTGGTCGGCACCTGGTGAAGGTAGGCAGCAGCTTTTCCAGTTATCAGGAGGGCATATTGCCACATGGTGCTGGCTATGGAGACTTTAGTTTTGACGGAAACTGGACGTCGAACCCGGCAGGAACCGGTGCGAGCGGTGCCGCATTTGGTGACTACCTACTCGGCTCGCCTATTTCAGGAGGCCGCTATGTGCCTCCCGGTAAGTTCTATATGCAGCTACGGAATTTGTCGACGTATGTTCAGGAGGATTGGAAGGTCACTCCCAATTTTACGCTGAATCTGGGCCTCCGGTATGAGGTCAATTTCCCGACAACCGAAAAATACAATCAGTTGGCAAGTTGGACACCCCATGGCCGCGAAGGGCGGGGAGCGATCATCGTTCCGGATGCCGAATCCATCTCCGAGCGATACTGGCCCCTGCATAGTTCCTTGCGGCTGAGCCTCCCAACCTACCGTCCTCTGATGGTGCTCGCGAATGAGGTTGGTCTGCCTGCGCGCTCCCTGCGTCCCACGAACTACAAAGTGTTCGCGCCTCGAGTTGGAATTGCCTGGCGTATGGCGAAAGATCTCACGGTCAGCACCGGCTATGGTATTTTCTTCAATCAACTTGATGGTAATCGCGAGACAGAATACCTTTCCCCGCCATTTCTCATCCGCGAAAATGGGATTCCGAATGACCAGGACTGACCCAAAACCCGAAAGTTGAACCAAACGAAACTGGAGAAAATCGAAGGCGGTGGTGCACTCTTCGGTGGCGTGTCCTCGCGATGTAAAACCCGACTGAGGAATCGTCCATTCGAGAAGTAAGTAGCAGTCCTCGCCGTAACGCTGAACATTCTCTAAATCTTTCTTCGTAGTACAGCATCTAAAAGGATAGACTATCCGTTGGTGGCCAAGTCACTTCCAGACATCAGTAGACCAACTCCGAGCATGCACTTCAAGAAGGACAACCAAGCTATTGTGGCTGCCGGAAGAAACCTTGTTCAGAGATTCCGGCTAGTAAGCCTACGAGAGCTATTGGCCATCAGGTCGGCGGGTTTCGCCAAACTGAGTTGCCGGACGCAGAGTTGATATCCGGGTTCTTTGGCCTTAGGTAAGGTTGAGATGGAAGAACGGGTGATGCCGGTCAAATATATTCCAGTTTGCAAAGGAAACGAAAATGGCTTACAAGCGGGGAGTTACTTCATTCATTTCGCTCCCGTGGATAAGCGTTTTGTTGATACAGGTCAATGCGCTTTTGGCTCCTATTGCTTTTGCGCAAGAGGCGCCAACAAGTCAAACCCTTCCGAACGTCATAACCTGCGTCTCTAATCCCGGTGAACGCCAGGTTTGCAAGGCCGATACTACAGCGGGAGTGGCGCTATTACGTTCGACCGGTGTCGCCAATTGCCTGCTTGGAAAGAACTGGGGATATGACGACGCCGGCGTGTGGACGTCGGATGGTTGCAGCGGCGAATTCGCCGTGGGTGGTACCAAGGAAGCGAGCGGAGCGAGCGACTTCGTCGGACTGTTTGAGGCATATGGTCAATTGCGTACTCATTTGGCCGCCTTCCAGGACGATCTCGAGGTGCAGGACAACGCCACCAGGCTCGGCCTCAATTTCGCATCCCGAAGCAAGATCAAGGTTTATGCCGGAACGGAATGGGGCGTGAACCTGGTTCAGAGTGAAACGCAGTTCAACCTTTCCGCCGGTGGATCGGGGCAGTTTGGAACCGTCACCAGCACTACCGGACCTGTCTTCCTGGCACGGCTCGGTTTTATTGGCACCGATTTCGGGCCGCTTGGCAAGGTGGCCATTGGCAAGCAATATAGCGTGCAGTATGACATTGCGGGCTACACCACTGACCGATTCAATGTGTTCGGCGGCCAAGGCACGTTCGCATATGTGGCGGGAACTGACGGCGGAGAGACCGGTACCGGCCGCGCAGACCGGGTCGTCCAGTATAGAAATACCTTACTAAAGGTCGTCGAAGTCGGAGTGCAGGGACAGTTTCGCGGAGCGGGGAACGACACCACAACAGATGGTGTGGGAGGGTCGCTCCAAGTGAAGATTTTACCCGGAGTTAAAGCTGGCGGCACGTACACTCGGACCAATTGGTCCCCATCAACGCAACAAATCCGGGGATTGGGCGGGAACTCCGATTTCATGGCGGTGGGCACTCGCGTTGATCACAAGTGGCTTCAACTGGGGTTCGTCTACGCTCATCAACACAACGGTGATGTGGCATTCATCCCGATCCCGAATACAACTGACGTTGCCCCTGTTGTCTTTGACGCGCACGGCCTTGAGGTGTACGGGCGAGCAGGCACAGGACGATTCGGGTTCATTGGCGGATACATATCGCAAGATCCGAAAGTGAGGGACCCGTTGTTGAGTCCCGACTTCCGAACTCGCTACCTGATCTTGGGAGCCGAGTGGTTCTTCGCCAAGAGCGGCAAGATATACTCGGAGAGCAAGATAGACTTGGACAGTGTAACGGCGACGGGAGCACCTGGTTATAGCGTCTTCACGATCGGCTTCCGTTATGACTTCTCGTGGCGCACCAGTCACCAGCAGTAAACACAACAAGGAAAACTCGAAAGCCAAGTCGAGTTGCAATCAATCATTGATTGAGATAGGCGATCACATTCGACATCTCGCGGCCGTCAAATCTTGGCCAAGTCATGTTCTTCTGCTCCATCCGTTCCAGCATAGTTGGACCGTGTTTCCATAACGCCGAGACCATTGCGATAGAACTGAAGTTTCCCTTGAGCTTAGAAAGGTCGGGCGCACCACTGGACGCGCCGCTGTGGCAGGATATGCAGCCCTTTGCTGCGAAAACCTTCTGTCCGCGTCCGGCGTCGCCTGTTCCCGCAAAATACTGGCGCGCCCAAAGATAGTTCAGAAGCTGGCCCATCTCACCCGGCTGAAATTGCTGCGTGACCCCGGGCGACATCTGCGGCACATGGTTCCACATTGCGGCCGCGATTTCAGTCACCGTTTTCTCCTTCAGTCGCGTTTCGAGTGTTAGTTCGCCCTTATGACATTCGCCACAGCCCTTGGCGGCAAATATCTCGGGACCCCGGTCTCCCGAACCGAGCTCGAAAGACATCTTCTGCCGGTGAAGGCTACGAGCATAGACAAGGATGTCAGCTATTTCCTGCGCCGTTAGTGCCTGCCACGGCAAGTTGCGAATCTTCATCTGCTCCTTCATCTGACCAGAGTGATTCCACATGGCTTCGGCCAGCGCTATCGAACTCTCGAGCGACTGCCATTGGCTCACCGGCGGAGATCCGCCCGGACCAGCCGTGCGTGCGCCGTGGCAGTCCGCGCAATGCTTTGCCGCGAAGATTCTCTTGCCGCGGGCGGCATCGCCTGGCCTATCGAAAAAGCGGCTGGCGTAGAAGAACGCAAAGAGGTCCGCGACGTCCTGCTCGCTCAGCTGTGGAATCGCAGTTCCGTTTTGGCGCATCGCGGACCACATCACCGGAGCGTGGTTCCACATTGTGCTTACTAGAAGTGCTGGCGTAAAGTGCCGGTCGAGCGACCTACCAAGGTCCGGTGCAGATTTACCGCCGGTTCCGTTGACGCTGTGACAATTGACGCAACCTTGCGCCTGGAAGACCTTTTCCCCACGAGTGGAATCGGCTGGTGGAATCGTCACCGCCTTTCCCGTGATTGTGGCGGCGAGCAGAATGAGGATTCGCATGACTATCACCCTTGTCAACGCGTGTAGCGGACTCCCGTCGTGATCAAGTGCGTCCGAAAGCCTTCGTAAAAATAGAACGACTCTGCGTAGCCATAGTAAGTCCACTCCGAAACCCACGCAAGGCCATATCTCATCGGAAGAACAAGCTTCCCCTCGGGAATGAAATAGTTCGTCGGCCTGCTGCCGGATGAGATAAAGAAACTGCCGCCGGCCGATAGCCGTGCCTCCGGGCCGAGCTTCTTCGACAGGCGCAGATCGAACATTCCCTGAATCGAGTGGGCATTGTCGCGATAGAGAGATCGCTCCGTTTCCAGAAATTGGGGCGCGAGATAGTTAATGTCGGATTTGATCGTGGCCCGCGTGTAACTTCCCTGGAAACTGACCGGCTTGTCAGGGCCAGGATTCCAGAGAATC
Organism: uncultured Solibacteraceae bacterium; assembly: GCA_964441675.1. GTDB lineage: Bacteria > Acidobacteriota > Terriglobia > Bryobacterales > Bryobacteraceae > JAPKYZ01. The sequence goes on from CAYTVP010000276.1 coordinate 4,710, forward strand.
GAAAATGAGCTCTGCAATCCCAAGTAGTGATAGTCGATGCCGGGTGTCGGGTTGCGGTTGTTCAGCGCGAAGAACGAAGCAGCCGCGCTGACCCGGGGAGAGAACTGATAGGAGCCTTGCACGCGCGTGCGCTGGTACCGGAAGAGGCTGGTGCGGTAATAGGCTTTATCGCTTCCTGACGCTTCGACTTCGCCGGTGATGGAGAGCTTTTGCGTCGGCCGAAAGTTGAATCCGCCCTTGCCCACAT
>CAYTVP010000276.1:4966-6165 GCA_964441675.1 uncultured Solibacteraceae bacterium
GGACCTCGCTCTGGCTGCTCAGGCCGGCGGGAGGAAGCAGCAAGTTGAGTGTGTCGCCCCACACATAGCGATACCCCCCGCGTAGAGTGAAATGGCGGCTGACATCCCAAAGGACGTCGGCTTCGACCTGATTGTAGTTGTTGCGGAGAACGGTACTGTCGGCGGTCTGGAACTGGCGGCTCGTCGCGTCGCGGCTCACGGTCTGCTGGCCGGTATTAGTGCCGCTGAGTTGGATGAGATCGCTCATAAAGCTCGCGATCATTCGCACACGCGAATGCAGACGCGTCTCTCCGCCAAAATTCCATGACTGATGCGGAACCTTAGCGGCAGAGTTGAGAAAGTATTGCTGAGAATTGAAGAACAGTGCCTGGCTCGACATAACGAAATTCCCTGCATTGAATTGCTGATAATTTGTTTCGTTGCGAGGCCGCGCGTAGAGGAATTGTCCGTAGAGCGCGAGCCAACTTTCAGGCTGAACGGTTCCCAGCGCCTTCGTATAAATGCTGTCGCCGCGAACGCCGTAGGCTTGTGTCACCGTATCTAAAAACAGGGTCTGGCCAAGGTAAGGCGTAGTGCGATTGCCCGGGTTGAGTCCCGATGGTTGGAACAGAGACTGATCGTCACGGAACGTCGTTCCTCCCTGTTCAACTGTCACATGAAATATCGGCGTCTCGATCCGAATGCCGCCGCGGAAGTTATTTTGCAGGTAATTACTTCGATCCGGTACCGGATACTCATTCTGATCACTAACGAACGTTGTCACCCCGTTGCCGTAGCCCGATGCCCGTTCGTAGGCGAGATAGGGAACAATCCAGTTACCGGGCAGCAGGTTCAGTTCATAGGAACCCATGCGGCTTCGCGTGTCGAAGGTGCGCTCGCTCGTATAGATACCCCGATTCAGGAGAGGATTGGCGAACGAGGGGAGATTGTTGAAGTACGCGAGGTTCCTATAGCTCGAGATGAAATCGTAGACCCGCTGCTTTCGTACTGTGACATGCAGCGTGGTGTACGGATCGTCTCCCCAATTTGATGCGCGGACGTCGATGCGATCGAACAAGCGGCGCTTGGGGTCGGTGATGGTGAAGTCCGCCCCGAGCAGTTTCGGTCCTTCGCCTAGATCCACAATGCTTCGATAGACGTTCTCGTTTCCCCCGGGACCTGTTCGCCATCGATAGCCGATATCAATCGAGCCGGTCCAC
>CAYTVP010000277.1:0-6142 GCA_964441675.1 uncultured Solibacteraceae bacterium
CTCCAAGAACTAGAAGGAAAATCCGGTGTGGACGTACGCGTAACGCAGGTTCTTTCCTGGCGCGGCGTACTTCAGAGGATCGCCATTCTTCCACTGCGCGTACCCGAATCCTAGTTGGAAGAATCCCCAGCGGTGTACCGAAAACGCCGCGAATTCCTGACCGATAAATGGCGACGTGTGTCCGCCCGGCGGCACCGGTAGCGGCTGGCTGCTGAAGTTATACACCGGCTTTGAAGTATCGGCCAGCCACACCGCCGTGTACATAAGATTGAGCGTGTGATTTTTGGCGAGAGCGATCTTATTCAGTGATTGCAGAGATTGCACATTGCGAAAAATCATGATGTCGCCGTGACCGAGACGATCATGTGCAGCCGGATAGAGTTGATCGAAATCCGGCGAAGCATACTGATGGATCAACTGGCTGGTCAGTCGCCCGAGCTTTCTCTGCACGTAGGAAACGGAGCCAAACGCATTCTGCACAACCGGCTCGATCGAAACCTTCCATTTTCCAAACTCGCGAGCGCCTCGAAACCCGAGGCTATTCGTAGCAGGTTGTCCGATCCGGCTGTGGCGCAGAAAATAGATGTCGTAATCCTGCGCTCCTTCGAAATAGACGCCCGTGAGGCGATCACGAAGTCTGGGCACGTTGAATCCGGTTGGATCGAAGTTCACTTGCGAGACCGTCATCATGTGGAGAGTATTGTCACTCCAGCGATAGTTCACCTGCGCCGTGTCGTACGTCCGCCCGGAATTCACCCATTCCGGAACACCAATGAATCTCTGATCGCCGAAGAAGAAGCGCCTCCGACCGGCGACAAAGTTCCACCCTCGCTTGATGTCCGGATTGATCTCCACATAACCTTCGTGCAGGTCGAACGGATCCTGAACCCCCCCCGGCCGCGGGCGTCCGTATCCGGGAGCCCGCGTGTCTTGCATCTGTCCGGACACCTTAAGCCATGACGTTGGTCTCAATTCGAGAGATAGCCGGTTCCTCACCAGGACCGTATTGAGATCGGGCTCTTTGCCCAAGTTATAATTTTCGCGGCTTTCGAACCAGTAACGGCTTTCTCCATGAAATTGCCACTTGGGTGGCGTGGCAGCAACCTTTTCCGTCGAGGACTGCTGGGACAAAAGAATTAGAATCGCGAGAGCTGTTGGCAAGTCGCCTCATCAAAGCTACGATGATACACTCTCGTCATGTCGACAAAGCGGCGCACGTTTCTTGCCGCGCTCGGTTCGGGTCCTATGATCCTCGGCGCGCAGAACAAATCCGGATCGAAAAACCCGATGTTGGGATCGGGCAAGTTTACCTACGAGTGCATACATGATTGGGGTCAGGTGCCGTCGAACATTGTCTACGGCAATACCCACTCAGTGGTGGAAGACTCCGATGGGAACATCTGGGTCCAGCATACGGTGCATGCCTCCAGCCCATCTTCGGACACGCTGCTCGTCTTCGATTCCAAGGGGAAGTTCATTCGTTCCATGGGACCGGAGTTCAAGGGCGGCGCGCATGGCCTACATATCCGCAAGGAAGGCGGCCAGGATTTCCTTTATATTTCCGACACGAAAAACGCTCTTGTGGTGAAGATGACGCCAAAGGGTGAAAAGGTGTGGGAGATCGGCTATCCCGAGATGGCGGAGCCATATCAACTTGGCGCAGACGGTAAGAAAAAGAAGTACTCACCGACGAACGTCGCCATTGCTCCGAATGGGGACGTGTACGTTGCAGATGGCTACGGATCGTACTACGTGAATCAGTACGACAAGAACGCAAAGTACATCCGGACAATCGCCACGCCGGGCAAAGAGCCGGGACAGCTAAACAACCCGCATGGCATCTTCGTTGACGAGCGTACCGGGCAGCCAACGCTTTTGGTGGCAGACCGCGGCAACAATCGCCTCCAGTTCATGACACTCGAAGGGCGTCACACCAGCTTTGCCGGCAACGTCAAGAAGCCATGCCACTTCCAGGAGCAAAAGGGTGTATTGCTGATTCCGGATCTCGATGCGCGCGTAACATTGCTCGACAAGAGTAACGGATTGATCGAACATCTGGGCGAGGACACCTCCGGCCAGCATTACGAGCTGCGAAAGAAATCGCGGGATCAGTTTATTGCGGGAAAATTCGTCTGCCCGCACGGCGCCTGCTTCGATAGACACGGCAACATCTTCGTCTCTGAGTGGGTGGAAGTCGGACGCATCACCAAGCTGAGGAAGGTCTAAGTTTCATCGAGAGCCGCGATTTGGCGATCGAGATAGGCCAGCGCGGCTTTAAGCATTTCACGATGGCGCGGATGGGAGGCGGCTTCGATGTCCGCGATCACGCGTTTTCGCGAAAGCAACAGATTCTCCCGCTTGCGCTGGCGTTCGATCTCTTCCGCGCTCAATTTCGGACCATGCGGCACGTGGCGAGCCCGGGCCTCTTCCATTTGGGATTCAACGTCTTTGCTTTCCCATCCGCGGGCCACGGCTTTATTGTAGGACTGTGGAAGCGCCGATAACCGACAGCCAGGCGCTTCCGCAGTTCTGCGAGGTCAGCCTGCCTGTTCCTCTCGACCAGCCGTTCACCTATTCCCTGCCCCAGACGCTGCGTCACCGCGTGGCACCCGGGTGCCGCGTTGTAGTTCCGTTCGGTAAGCGCACTCTGCTGGGGGTGGTTCTCGAAACATGGCCACAAACAAGACCACAGCCGGGCGGCGCAAAGCTTCGTCCTGTCGAGCGCCTTGTCGACGAAGCTCCCGTTTTCGATTTCCACCTGATTTCGCTGGCGAAGTGGATCTCCGCGTACTACTGCGCTCCGCTTGGCGAAGTGTTCCGCGTGATGGCGCCCCTCGCGGGCGAAGTCGGACGGCGCAAGAGCTACGCGCTTACGGAGAATGGGCGGGACGCGGCACGGCAGTTGACGCTAAGCGCCGGCTCGGGCGATCCCACGATCGAAATTCTGCGGCTACTGGATGCCCGGCCCCTCGGCCTCGCTACCCTTACGAAGACCGTACCCACCGCGCCCGCGATTCTTCGAAATCTGGTGAAGAAAGGGCTCGTGACGATTGACGAGGATACCACCCTTCGTGATCCGCTGCGATCGCCATCCGATCGTCTGGAAGGTGAGTTTCGCGTGCGAACGGATGCGAAGCTACCGAAGCGGCAGCGAGAACTACTGGCATTCCTGGAGCTGCACCCTGGAGCACACCGGCTGAGCGATCTGGAAAGCCGGTTCACCGGCGCGGCCACTGCTGCTCGGGCGCTGGCTCGGGCCAATCTGGCGGACGTCCGCTTGATCCCGCCCTTCCGCGGATCCGCTTTGGCGGCACCGCAGCATTCCCTCAATCCGCACCAGCAGTTTGCGCTGGACGCGATCGCGGAGGCCATAACCGGTTCTCTCTTTCAGTGCTTCCTCTTGCACGGGGTCACCGGATCGGGCAAGACGGAAGTGTATCTTCGGGCAATCGAAAAGGCACTCGCCGCCCGCAAAAGCGCTCTTCTACTCGTGCCGGAGATCGCGTTAACGCCCGCCATGGCCTCGCAGTTTGCGACACGGTTCGGCGACTCGGTGGCGATTCTTCATTCCGCTTTCAATGACACAGAACGCGCGGCGCAGTGGCGGCGTATTCACGAGGGCGAAATTCGTGTTGCTGTCGGAACGCGCTCCGCCGTCTTTGCTCCGCTTCATAATCTTGGACTGATCATCGTCGATGAAGAGCACGACGGCAGCTACAAGCAGGAGGAGATCCCTCGCTATCACGGCCGCGATGTCGCCGTCATTCGCGGACAGATGCTGAATGCGTGCGTCGTACTGGGATCCGCTACCCCGAGTCTTGAAACCAAGTACAACGCCGAAAAGGGAAAGTACGTTCTCCTGCCCCTCCCGGAGCGCATTGAGCAACGCCCGATGCCGGATGTCGAATTGGTGGACATGCGTGTCGAGTTTCTCGAAACGCGGCAGAACACTGTGCTCTCCCGGCCGCTGGTGACAGCTATCGAGAAGCGTCTTGAAAGCGGCGAGCAAGTGATGCTTCTGATGAATCGTCGCGGCTTTTCTAGCTTTGTCACCTGCCGCGCTTGTGGCGAGCGTGTCATGTGCGTCAACTGCTCGGTGACCTTGACCTACCACCGGCGCGACCGCCGCCTGTTATGCCACTATTGCAACTACGCCGAGAAAGTACCCTCGCAATGCCCGAAGTGTGACAGTGAGTACATCCACTTCATCGGCACCGGGTCTGAGCGTGTGGAAGATGAGCTTCACCGGCAATTTCCCAAGGCGCGCATTGCGAGAATGGATCGGGATACAGTCTCCACCAAGCATACGCACCAGACGATTCTGGACAGCTTTCGCGCGGGAGATTACGACATCCTGGTAGGAACACAGATGATCGCCAAGGGCCACGACATACCGAACGTCACCTTTGTCGGCGTCGTGAATGCCGATATCGGGCTCGGCATGCCCGATTTTCGTGCCGCGGAGCGTACTTTTCAGCTGCTGACACAAGCGGCAGGACGAGCAGGACGCGGGCAGATTGCGGGATCGGTGCTGATCCAGACTACCAATCCTGACCATTACGCGATACGGTTCGCTGCCAGTCAGGATTACCGCCTTTTTTACGAGAAGGAAATACAATTCCGAAGGCTGATGCGCTATCCTCCGTTTGCGGCGATGGCGAACGTGGTCATTCGCAGCCAAAACCAGGAGGAGGCTTTGACCATGAGCGGCGAAGTGGAAACTTTGCTGACACCGGCGCCGGAAAACGTGCGTATCCTCGGACCGAGCGAAGCGCCCGTACCTCGCCTGAAACGCGAGTATCGCTACCAGATGTTGATCAAGTCCACCAGCCGGAAGGTTTTGAACGAGACGCTGCGGCGCATCCGCGATCATGCACTGAAATCGAAATGGGGCGCCACTGCGCTGGTAATCGATGTTGACCCGGTCAGCCTGCTCTGAAGTGTCGATCGTTGCCAGCATGGCGGCGAACCTTGCCAGCACCATGTCTTGTTTCGGTGCGGTGCGCCCAGAGGCTATTATTCGCGATCTGGATGGTGTTCGCGTTATCGATGTCGGCCCGGATTTCGCTACGTTCAATGCCGCGCTCCTGACAACGCCCGTTACGACCGAGAGAGATCTCGAAGCACGAATCGACTTGGCTTCCCGTCAATTTGATAATGCCCGCGGGCACTGGTGCTTTTGGATTTGCGAAGGACTTCTCGAGAGGCCACCCCGGCGGTCGCTTGAGCGCATCTGCCGCCGGTACGGGCTGCGCTTCAGTTCGCGCACTCCCGGGCTCTGGGCAAGCTCGCTCCGTCCGCAAGCCCGCGATCTGCCAGAGCTGGTGATTCGCAGGGTGGCCGACGACACCAGCCGTCGAAGCTTCTGCCACATTATGACCACGTCGTTTGAAGGACCGGTCGATCAGCTTTTATCGGTTTACGGCAGCGCCGTATTGTGGGATCTACCCTTCCGCGGCTATCTTGCGTCCTGGAACGGGGTGGACGTTGCCGCGGGCGCTTCGGTCGCTGACTTTGGAGTATTAGGGATTTACGCGGTGGCAACTCTTCCTCTTTTCAAACGACGCGGCATGGCGGAAGCGATGATGCGGCATATTGTCGCAGAATCGGCACGAGAGTTCGGCGAGCTTCCGATCGTGCTGCAGTCCACGCCGGATGCCATGAATTTATACCGCCGGCTGGGATTTGAACCTTGCACGTCGTTCGATCTGTATAGCTCGGTCTGATGGACCGCACTCCCTATCGCGTTACGGGCGCGGGCACGCGATACGCGTCAATTGCCAAGCTGCCGGTATCGCTGCTGCTGGACAACGTTCGCAGCATGTACAACGTCGGCTCGTTCTTCCGGACGGCTGACGGGGTCGGCGCCGAGCGCATTTTCCTTTCCGGAATCACGGCGCGTCCGCCAAAGAATCAGATTTCAAAGACCGCTCTTGGTGCCGAGGAAACGGTAGCCTGGCTGGACGCATCCGACCCATGCCGCCTGGTTTCAGATCTCCGTGCGGATGGATATGAGATCGCCGCAATCGAAACCAGCAACCGCGCCGTCGATCTGTTCGACTGGTCTCCGGCGTTTCCGGTTTGTCTGATCTTCGGCCACGAGGTGGAAGGCATTCGTCCGGAGCTCGCCTCGCAGGCGGAC
>CAYTVP010000278.1:0-6136 GCA_964441675.1 uncultured Solibacteraceae bacterium
TTCTCGTACCGGTTCAGAGTGCCTGCCTTGGGGCGTGCCGAATCGCTATGGCAGGTGAGGCATTCCGCGGTGACGGGCCGAAAAAAACCGGGATTGCGGTCCTGCTCGAACCCCGGCGACAAATCCCAGGCTCCACGCGCGCTGTACCAGGAAATGGGTGACTGGAACAACGCATCGCCGGCGCGCAGGAGGTAGCTCTTTCCCTGGTTGCCGGAACCCACGGCCCAGGCGATGGGATGCGATTCCTCGCGGCCATCGCGTTTCATGCTGTGGACCACCGTTTCCCCGGCGTTGGCGATGCGGAACAACGTGATCGATAACCGATGCTCGAATTGCCCCGCAGCGCTACCAGGCACGGCGACGGATAGCGACCTTCCCATGCCTGTCTCGCGGTATGCGGCAGTTTCACGAGGATGGCACGTCGCGCAGCGATTGTCGGCGCGGACGAAGATCGCCGCAATCGCCAACAACACCACCAGCCGCATAAAGCCAGCGTACAAGGCGGCGTCCCGTGCGCTAGGGCTTCGCCAGCGATTCCCGGATGGCCTTCTCCACCAGGGGAGCCATTACTTCATAGCCGGCATCGCTTGGCAGATACCCGTCGATGGTGAGTTCCCGTTTCATCGCCCGTCCGTCAGCCATGGCCGAATAATAATCGAGAAACACGGAATTGCTCTTTTCGGCGTATTCTTTCAGGAAACGATTCAATCCAAGGATCCTCGGCACCTTCAGGCGGCTTGTCACCTTCAAGTCGTAGCAATCGCACACAGGCGTGAGGGACGCCATTACGACTTTGATGTTGTGGACCTTGGCGAGCTCCGTCATAGTCATGAAGTTCTCCGCGGCCATATTCTCGGTAATGGGGCCGGCAGCCCCCGCGAGGTCGTTCGCGCCGGCAAGGATCACAACCACCTTGGGCTTCAGTTCGATTACGTCCTGCCGGAAACGCACCAACAGCTGCGGAGTAGTCTGCCGTGCAATTCCACGGTTTATATAGGGCTTGCCTGCGAAGAATTTCGACCAGCTCTCTCCCCATCGTTCAGTAATTTCGTCCCCCAGGAAAACGACCCGATTTTCGGTGTCGGGCAGCTTCAACTCACTGTTCTCGCTGCCGTACTGAGTCAGGCCGGCCCAGTCACTCAGCAGCCGCCGCTGCGCAAACAGATCATGTTCCATCTGCGCGCAGGACGGTTCCGGCGCGGGCGACTGCGCGCTTAAGCATGCCGCCAGCGAAACAAACAAGAAAAACGAACGTACAGCCATTACTTCAACCCAAAACAATATAAGTTTCCGTCATAGTCGTTGATATACACGCGGCCGTTCGCAACGGCGATGCCGCTCCAGTGGTTCCATTTTGTGATCTGCTTGCCGCTGTTCCACAATTCTTTGCCGGTCTGCGCATCCAACGCGTATAGAACCGCATGAGTGGACAGGGGCGCGCGGCGCTCCATCCGGAAATCGAGGCCGACATCGGGATATGCCTGCGAAGTATTCTCGCCGCTTCCGTAACCAAAAACGATGCCGTTGGCGATCAGGGGCGGTTCCGCCTGATTCATGTCGCGTGACAACCAGGCCGGTTTTAAGGTGACGCCACCCGAAGGAGTCGATTCCATTTGGAACGCGACGATCGCGCCCTTACGGATCTCCCCATGTTCGATGGGCGCCTTAAACTTCGAATGTTTCGGACCCCAGAACGGCACCAGAATCCAGCGGACACCCTTCGAATCCTCCCAGGTGGTCAGCGATCCCCAGATTCCCGCCTCGGCGAAATCTACAATTTCGTTGCAGATTAGCGGCGTGCGGTAAGCGGGAGTGCGGTGGTCGTCGCCGCCGATGGATTCTGTGTCCATCACGTAGACGCGGCATTCCTTGCTGGCGTCGATCATGTACTCCTTGCCCTTAAAGTCGAAGATGGCGGGCGTCACCTGCATGTCCAGATCTCGCTTATAAAGCCATTCGGCGTTCGAAGGGCCGTAATAGTCCATCAACTCCAGCGCTTTCGAAGCCGGGTTTTGCTTCACACCGATGATCCCGTTACCGAACAGCCCATTTTCCGGATCCCAGCGGCCATCCCCGGTACCCGTGTACATCACGCCGCTCTTGCTGATGGCAGGGCCGGAACGGCCCCACATACCGCCCCCCGCCGGACCCCAGCTTCCCACGCGGTGTGTGGCCAGATCGTAGGCATACACCATGTTTGGATTGCCGCCGCAGCCCTGCGCGCTATGCGTGTAGATGACGTTCTTGTACAGGCTGAGCGCATACGGCTTGCCGTTGGGCGGCATGAACTTCGCGGGTGGACTCAACTCCTCTCCATCCGCCGCGTTCAGGCGGTGCAGGCGTCCGTCCCAGGAAGCCGCGTAGACGATATATTTTCCCGGGCCGTCGCCCGGTCCGATCGTGATATTTGCGGTCATGCCGCCGGGACAGAGCACGCTCGGTCCACGAGTCCCAGGCGGTTGCTTGAACGTGCTTTCGAACTGTCGCTTCCAAAAAAGCTTGCCGGTGTCCGCATCGATGGCGTAAACGTTGTCGGAGACCCCAGCCTGCAACACCAACTGTTTTTTCCCTTGCGCGGTTTCGACGCTACCGATCACCAGTGGCTCCAACAGCGAATGCATCTGGCGCGGCTCGTTGTCGAGCGTCGTCTTCCACAACAGCTTCATGCCCTTGACATTGGCTGTTGTCAGCGTTGTCTCGTCTTTCTGCCAGTTGTTGCGCTTGGTGTCGCCGCCGTCTGTAAGCCAATCGGCCGCGGATCCGGCTGTGCTGAACGCGAAAATCGCGAATATGGCGAGGGCGACTTTTGGTGGTCTGCTCATAACGGACATTCAACGTAATATTATCTAGGTTCGACATGAAGCGCTTCGGATTTCATAAGATCCTGCGGTTTTCCTTCCAGGTGGCCGCGATTTGTGTAGTAGTTTCTTCACATTCCGCGTGGGCGCAGCGCGGGCTCGGCGATTGGATGACGGCGGGAGGGGACGCGCAGCGTTCGTTCTGGCTGCGGAACGATGCCAAGATCTCCTCAGAGAAAATGCTGAAGCCCGGCTTTGAGCTGGTGTGGAAGCTGGCAAAGCTGAACGAAACGCCACGCCGGTTGAATTCGCTGACTACGCCGGTCTTACTGGATTTTTATATCGGCTACAAAGGATTTCGTTCGCTGGGGTTTCTCAGCGGCAGTTCCGGGAATCTGATCGCGATTGATACCGATCTGGCACGAATGGAATGGCATAAGACGCTTCCCTCCGCCGGCGCCCAATCCGAATCGATTGCCTGTCCCGGGGGGACCACTTCGAACCTGGCGCGGCCGATGACAATCACCTACCCACCACTTCCGACCGGCAGAGGTCTCGGACGGGGTTCGCCAGCCAAATCCGCGGTCGGGGAGCCGCACGCAGGCGCAGTTACCCTGAAGCCTCGCACCGCGGCTCCGCCTCCGCCGCCGAAACCCGCCCCAACAAAGGCGACAACAAGAGTTTCTTCGCCACCGAACCCGTTCGCGCCACGCGCGCAGTTCGTGTACGCGTTGTCGTCCAACGGCGGGCTGCATGCGCTCTACGTATCCAACGGAGAGGAACCGAACGGGCCGACGGAATTTTTGCCGCCGAATGCGAATGCCCAGGGCCTGATGTTGTTTGAGGGCAATGCCTATGTCACTACGGTGAACGGATGCGGTGGAGTGGCCGACGGTGTTTGGTCTCTGAATCTGGAATCGAAGAAAGTAAACCGCTGGGAGGGCGCCGTGGCAGGAACTGCCGGTACGGCGGTAAGGCCCGAGGGTGTTCTGTATGTGGCCGGTGGAAACTCGTTGACGGCTCTCGAAGAGGGCACGCTGAAGACAAAGGGTTCGTATTCGATTGGCAGCCAGAAGTTCACCACCTCTCCCGTGATATTTGAGTTCAAGGGAAAGGACATGATTGCGGCAGCCAGCAACGATGGAAGAATCCACGTGCTTGACACCGCCCAGATTGGTGGCCAGGCGACAGCGGCGAAATCTCAACAATTCTCCGCGGCGGATTACGCCGCCGGTGCGTTGGCCAGCTGGCAGGACCTCGAAGGGACGCGTTGGATTCTGGCGCCCTCCGGCGGATCGGCCCCGCAAGGATTTCCGGCAACGAACGGTGCCGTCAAGAACGGATCGATCGTTGCCTGGAAAGTGGTGGAGAAAGAAGGCGGCGTGGATCTGGTGCCAGGGTGGGTTTCGCGCGATATGACGTCGCCCTTGACGCCCATCATCGTCAACGGCGTAGTATTCGCCGTTTCAAGCGGCGAGTATCGCAGCAACGACCCGAAGCTTTCTCTGGAAGAGCGCGTGAAGCGATCCTCGCGAGCCGTTCTTTATGCGCTGGACGGTGAAACCGGCAAGGAACTATGGAATAGCGGCAATATCATCACATCGTTTGTACACAGCGGCGGATTGTCTGCCGGCGGTGCGAAAGTTTATATTGGCGCCTACGATGGAACGCAATATGCGTTCGGATATCCTATCGAACATTAAAATAGGAGTGTGAAGCTTGTGTTGATGCAGGGCTGGCGGAACGCCATTCTGATTGCTGCTGCTACATTGCCGCTTGTCGCGCAAGAGCCGGAATTGCCGGAAGCTGCCGGCAAAGCCGAGACGTTGAAGCTGTGCAAACAGTGTCACGAAATCGCACGCTCTATCTCGCTGCGCCAGGATCGGGATGGGTGGAGTAACACGATTACCAAGATGAACGCCTTCGGGATGAAGGCGTCCGAAGAGGATATCGACGCCGTTCTCGACTATCTGACAAAACACTATCCCGCGGAAGAAGTGCCGCGCGTCAACGTGAATCATGCCAGGGCAATCGAACTCGAAGCCGGTTTAACGCTCCGGCGGTCGCAGGCGGCGGCGCTGGTCGCTTATCGCGAAAAGAACGGGCCCTTTAAGTCGCTCGACGATTTGAAGAAGGTCCCCTCGCTCGATCCGGCAATACTTGAAGAGAAGAAGGAACGAATTGCTTTTTAGCCGGTTGACGATTGGACCGCGGCGGTGGCCGCTGGCAACTCTCCTTGCGCTTGGCATTGTCGCCGTTGGTTGTGCGCCGCAACCGGAAAAGCCCGCGTATCTCGTCTATGTGACCAATGAAGAATCCGGCGATATGACGGTGATTGACCCGAATCAGCCGGAGGCGATTGAGACGATTCCGCTGGGAAAGAGGCCTCGCGGCATACACGCCCACGGCGGTTTCATTTTTGTGGCACTCAGCGGATCACCGCCAGCACCTCCCGGCGTAGATGAGAGCACACTGCCCCCGCCGGATAAGAGCGCCGACGGTATTGGCGTTGTCGACGTGGCGCAGAGAAAAGTCGTGCGCAAACTGTTCGGCGGCTCCGATCCGGAAGAGTTCGCTGTCGACGCCGATGGCAAGTACATGTATGTCGCCAACGAAGATGCCGCCGGACTGAGCATCATCGATATCGAGAGCGGGAAGACCCTTAAGACACTGCCCACGGGCGAGGAGCCGGAAGGCGTGACCATCTCGCCGGATGGGAAGTATGTTTATGTGACTTCAGAAGACGCTGGAACCGTAACGGTGGCCGACACCCGCGGCGCCACCGTTGTGAAGACAATCAAGGTAGGACGGCGGCCTCGCGTGATCCGTTTTCTTCCGGATGGTTCTCGCGCTTATGTGACCAACGAGAATGACGCATCGGTGACGGTAATCGATGCCGAGCGCCGGGAAGGCCTGCGCGATATCGCTGTCGGCGAAGGGCTCAAGCCGATGGGCATGGCGATGACAAAAGATGGCTCAACGATCTATGTCAGCACCGGACGCGGGAAGAAAGTAGTCGTCATCGATACGGCAAGCGAAACGGTAACCGGGTCGTTCGAGGCGGGAGAACGCCCGTGGGGCATCGCTCTTTCGCCGGATGAGAAGTTGTTGTTTACCGCCAACGGGCCGTCGAACGACGTCTCGGTGATCGATGTTGCGACACGGTCTGTCATTCGCAAAGTGACGGCTGGCCGGCGGCCATGGGGGGTAATCACACTGGCGCAGTAGACGATGAGGATTTCGCGCCAGTTGCTGCTTGCGTCCGCGATTGCCGTATCTCTCCCTTCCTGCGGAAGCTCTCCCGAGACGGAGATCGACAAGGTGGCGTCGAACGCCGC
>CAYTVP010000279.1:0-6098 GCA_964441675.1 uncultured Solibacteraceae bacterium
GCGCGCCTCGCGAAGCGTGAGAGATTTCATTGGCTGGTGGCTCCGCGCAGCACAATGATTCAGGTTTCGCCGGTACATAGCGGCCTATGCGACTCTGCCGAGTCGACATTGAAGGCACTATTCGACCGGCTTGTCCGAGCCTAGCCGTCGATTCCTTGTGCTTAAGGCACGATATGGGGCGGGTTCACCGCAGGAAAGGTTTCAACGGATTCAACCACGTCAACTCCGGCGATATCGCCGGGAAAACGATTCAGCTTCCGCAGCGCGTGGTCGAAGAAGCCGCGCGTGCAGGTTCGTACCAACGACAGAATCCGTTCGCGTTCTACCGCTTCATTGCGAGTCCGTGATTGCAGAATCGGCAAATCGCTGAAATCCATATGTGTCGTTTTGTTGGATGAGAGCAGAACACGATAACTTCCGCCTCCGGTAGCTCGAAGTACGGCATCCTGACGCGCCTTGAGCCGCGCAACAAGCTCTTCGACTTGTACTCGCGTCATTCTCATGGCCGCGATCTCCTCGTCTGACGGCGAATCTTTTCGCGGAGCCCGCGCCATCAGGAGAAATGCCTGATCCATGCCCCACCCACGATCATCTAAATAAAATGGGGCAAACCGGGAGAGTCCATCCTGATTGAGACAGGCTTGCAGGCGCCGGTCAGTTTGACACGCTCGCGCGGCTGCTTGTCCCCCTTGGGAATGGCCGAATGCACCCACCCGGGTGAGATCCGCGTGGCCGGCAAAGGGTAATCCCACTTCATTGGCCCGATTCATACGTTCCAATTCAGTTAGGACGAAGCGAAAGTCATCGGCTAGCCACTGCAGTCGATCAGGGTCGGCTTCCTCGGATGCAACGCGAGGCCAGCGGTTGCCGTCAAACGGAATCGAACGCCCACCAGGGAAGACGGTTAACATCGAATCGTAAGGGTGCGCTAATGCCGCAACGATATAGCCATGGCTGGCCAGGTCTTCGAGTTGCGCCGTGTAGATTTCTTTGATCAAGCCCCCGCCGTGGGAAAAGATGAGAACCGGGCACTGTTTCGCCGATCGGGCAAACGGTGCGCGCTCCCTTGCATGAGTGCGGATCAGACCCGCTCGAACCGCCTCGTAAGCGGCGCCGAAGGTTCCTTTGAGGCGGTCCAGCCCCAGCACTCGTTCATAGGCAGGAGCATCGAGGTATAACGCAGCCGGACCTTCTCCGCTCTCTGCCGGATACCAGACATCTGCCATTACCTCACGAGGCGCATGATCCGTTGACAGCGGCTCTCTTCGGGTTCCATCTATTCAGTGTGTACTGATACGTCCCACCGCATAGGCGCCCGTAGGCGCCGGAAGAGCTGACGGAACATCCGCTGGCTGGCAGAATCCTGACACCATAAACTGCGCTGGGATCGCCAGCGCGAGGACCGTGATCCGGAAATTCGTCTGCTCGGCTTTCGGTCCATTCATGGCGGGAACTACGCCCTGCGAGTGGCGAAAGTTCCCGATATTTTCCGAAACATAGGACACGTTTCCCAGAATCCATAAATCCATATTTGAGATCTTTAATTCAAAATTTGCCTTTGTTGTACCGGTCTGATACGTTCTCCAAAGCAGCTTGCGTTTCGTAAAACGTTTACGGCGAGCTTTGGGAGGGACACCATGAATCGTGTGTTTTTATGTTTTCTTGTCGTTTCCGCGCTAGGTGCGCGGGTTGAGGCTCAGACAGTGGCCGGATCGGTCTCGGGACTGATCAGTGACTCCACCGGATCTGCCGTTACCGGAGCCACAGTTACTGTGACTGACATTGACCGAAATGTCACCTTCCGCGGAACTTCGAATGACACGGGTTTGTATGTTGTCACTCCATTGCCTCCGGGCCGTTATCGTGTTGACGCGGAGAAAGAAGGCTTCCGGCGCTTTGTCGTTGAAGAGTTTCCGATTGCGACGCAGCAAAAAGCCACGCTCAACATTCAGCTCGAGGTTGGCGCAGTCGCCGAGTCAGTCACGGTCAGCGGCTCAGCCCAGCTCATCGACACCGCCACCGCCACGCTCAGCGGAGTGGTGGAGAACAAGCGAATCATTGACTTACCGCTGAATGGACGAAATGTATACTCTCTGGCGGCGCTGACGCCGGGAGTCATGGGAATCACCCCGGCATCGGCCACTGGCGGCGTGGGCGAAGGTTTCGAATCGGCCGGACGCTTCGTCGTGAATGGCGGCCGCGATTCGAGCAACGCCATCATCATGGACGGCGTTCCCGTAACCGTCAATTCGAACACCGCGAACATGAACGCCAATACCGCGGTGCCGACCATCGAAGGCGTCGAAGAGTTCCGCATTCAAACAAATTCCTTTTCCGCCGAGTACGGACGCAGCGGCGGCGGCGTACTGACACTGGCGACGAAATCCGGCACAAACGAAATTCATGGATCGCTGTTTGAATTCCTGCGAAACAGCAAGCTGGATGCGAATAACTTCTTTTCAAACCGGAGCGGCCAACAACTCGGTGCTTTCCAACGCAACGAATTCGGAGGGAGTGTAGGCGGCCCGATCGTTCTGCCGAAGCTCTACAACGGCAAGAACAGAACGTTCTTCTTCACCGCTTTTGAGGGCCGTCGCCAGCGATCGGCCAGCACGCGGTTTATGACGCTGCCCACAGAACTCCAGAAGCAGGGTGATTTCTCAGAAACTCTGAATTCCGCCGGGCAACAGCGTGTTATTTACGATCCGTTTTCCACGGCGCCCGACCCAAGCCGGCCGGGCTTCTTTATGCGGACTCCATTTGCGAACAATCGCATCCCGACTGCCATGATGGATCCGGTGGCATTGAACGTCCAGGACTACTACGGTGCTACCCCGAATGTCCCGGGCCAGCCTTTCACTGGCCAGAACAACTTCTTCTTCCAGGGAAAAGCGCGCTCGGACGTAAACCGCGGCACAACGAAGGTGGATCACCAGTTCACCCAGAACCAGCGTATGTTCGCGCGTTATACGATCTTCGACAATCAGAGCGCCCAGCCCGTATTCTGGGACAATCCGGGCTGCCCGGACGGCGGATGCTTCGCCAATTCGGAACGCCAGCAAAACGCAGCGGTAGACTACACGAACACTCTGAATGCTACTTCCGTTCTGAGTCTCCGCTATGGCTTCGCGCGGTCCATTCTGAACCGCCAATCCAACTACATCGGGTTTCAGCCGTCTACGCTAGGCTTACCGGCCAGCGTGCAGAACGGCGCCGAGATCCTGGCGTTCCCGGAATTCGCACTATCCGATGGCGAAATGACGATGCCCGGCCTGCTGCATCACTGGAACTTCCGCTCGGCGAACATGTCCCACACCTTCATCGGCACCTATTCGAAGGTAATGTCCAGCCACAATATCAAGACGGGTACGGAGTTCCGCGTGAACCTCGTCAATCACATGCAAGCACCGTGGTCGATGAATTACACATTTAACCGTGCGGAAACAGCCGGTCCGGACCCGCGCGTGGTCAGCACCACAGGCGGTTTCTCCTATGCCTCGTTCCTGCTGGGAACTGGTTCAAGTGGATCGGTTGTGAACGGAATCCGCCCGGCGCTGGCAAGCAAATCCTTCGGGTTGTATCTGCAGGATGACTGGAAAGTCAGCCGGAAGCTGACTCTGAATCTCGGCATACGCTGGGACTTCGAAACCGGCGTGACCGAACGCTACGATCGCTTTGCCGTTTTCGATCCGAATGTGCGCAGCCCTCTCAGCGATCAAGTCGGAATGGAGCTTCACGGCGGCTACCTGTTTCCGGACAACGGTCTTGGACGCCGCAGCCTGAAGGATATCGAATGGGGTAAAGTGGCGCCGCGGATCGGCCTGGCGTATCAATTGACCGACGGAACTGTCATTCGCGCCGGGTACGGCATGTTCTACACGATGGCTCCCTACGGCGCAAACAACTACGGCACTGCTCCCTTCCGCGCATCGACACCGTGGGTGACATCCCTCGATGGCGTCACCCCGCGTAATCTGCTCCGCAATCCCTATCCGGATGGAGTCCTGGTGCCGGAAGGATCCGCGAACGGTCTGACTGCGGCGACTGGACAAGGAGTCGGCGCTCCGGTGCCGGACCTGATGACGACGCCTTACAACCAGCAATGGAATTTCTCGATCTCGCAGCAGTTTGGCGCAAAGACGGCCTTGGAGGTCGGCTATGCCGGCAACAAGGGAACCAAGCTGCCCATGACCTGGCAGTTCGATCAGTTGCAGACTGCGTTGATCCAGCCCAATGCAGGACTGCTTGATCTGGTAGACAACCCATTCTACGGCACCATCAAGGTGGGCGCCCTCGCTGCCGAGCGCGTACAGCGCGGCCAACTGCTGACACCGTTTCCGCAGTATCCGGGCGTATCATACTCGGCCATGTCGCACGGCAATTCCAACTTCCACTCCCTGCAGGCGCGATTCAACCAGCGGTTCACGCCCGGCAGCCAGGTTGTCGTTTCGTATACGTTGTCGAAGCTAATTTCAGACGGAGGCGACAATGCCTGGGTCAGTTCCGGATTCCGGGACTACTATTGCCGGGCCTGCGACCGGTCACTCTCTCCCTACGACCAACGCCATCGCTTGGTCGCAAGCTTCACGTACGAGCTGCCCTTCGGCCAGGGCAAGAAGTTCGGCAGCAGCTGGAATGGCTTCGCCAACGCGATTTTGGGCCAGTGGCAGGTGAACGGCATTTTCACCGTGAACAGTGCTCTGCCCCTGCAATTTACCGTTCCGACCAATACCAGCTTTTCGTTCGGCGGCGGCCAGCGCCCGAATTCGACCGGTGTTGATGCCGCTATGGACGGCGGCGGCTTAGCCGAGGCATTCGATACATCCGCCTTTACGCTTCCGGCGCAATATACGTTCGGAAACATGGGCCGGACGCATCCTAGCTTGCGCGCCGATCAAGTGGAGAATGTCGATTTTTCACTTTTCAAGAACTTCCGGATCAAGGAACGGATGTCCGTGCAGTTCCGGGCGGAATGGTTCAATATCGCAAACCACCCAACCTTTGGTGCACCGAATACCCAAGTCGGGAACGCCAACTTTGGAGTGGTCACGTCACAGGCGAACCCGCCCCGGCAGACGCAGCTCGCTCTGAAGTTCCTGTTCTAAACTGGATGTAGAGTGACTCCGCGAGCGCTTTTGATCGTCTGCGCGGCCGTGGCCGCCGTCCGCGCAGAACCGTCTGATGCCCCTGAAGTTCAGCGCATCCTGAAACAAAGCTGCGAAGCCTGTCATTCCGATAAAAACAAAACTAGCGGCTTTTCGACTGCGACCCTCCAAAGCGTAATCGCGGGCGGCAACAAGCACGGCCGGGCGGTAGTTGGCGGACATCCGGCGTCGAGCATTCTCCTCAAGCTCATTAAGGGCGAGATGGAACCCAGAATGCCCGTGGGTGCGGAGCTGTCGCCCGGCGACATTGCCACCATCGAAAAATGGGTGGCTTCTCTTCCTCCTGACCAGGCTCCTGTTTCTCAATCCGAATGGCGCTGGCCATTTGAGAAGCCGGTAAAGAAAACTCCGCCCGCGGTAAAGAACAGCGCGTGGGTGAAGAATCCGATTGATGCGTTCATCGCGGCCAATATGGAAGAGAAAGGGATTCCGCCCGCACCGGCTGTCTCGCGCCGGGCGCTGGCGCGCCGCGTCTACCTGGATCTGATCGGCCTCCCTCCGTCCCCCGAGGAAGTGGAAGCGTTCGAGAAAGATCCGGCGCCCGATGCCTATGCCCGCGTGATCGACCGGCTCCTGGCGGACCCGCGCTACGGCGAACGATGGGGCCGGCATTGGCTGGATCTGGCGCGGTATGGCGAAACCTCCGGATTGGAGGGCGATGGGGCTATTGGCAACGCCTGGCGATATCGCGATTGGGTCATCTCGGCTTTCAACGCGAACATGCCTTATGACGAGTTTGTGATCAAACAGCTCGCCGGAGGCGACGAGCACAGCAAAACACGCAACAACTACAAACCGGATGAGCAGGGACTGATTCCCACGGGGTTCCTGCGGCTTGCACCCTGGGACCGGTCGAATCTCGTCGCGGCGGAGGTTCGCCAGAACTATCTGAGCGAGGTCACGACAACGGTGAGCGCTGCCTTCCTCGGCCTG
>CAYTVP010000280.1:0-3836 GCA_964441675.1 uncultured Solibacteraceae bacterium
AAATCCACTCCTCCCTCATCCATCAACTTGCGAGAATCCTCCAGCGTGGCAAGCGGACTGTCCAATCGCGCCGTGGAAATCAACAGATCCTTCTTCAGCGCGTGCACTCGTTGTTTCGCCTGGCGAATCACTTCCGGAGTGATGGGACTCTCGTTCGCCACCAAAATGGCAAAAAACGATGGGTTGTTCCAATCACGACGAACGACGCGCTCCAGATTCTGAAGTCCGGTCTCCACAGTTTGGACGTCGGCCCCACGAAACTGCAGCCATACTAATCCTGATTCTTGGGTGACCAGTAGCCCCAGCCGCGCCGCGGACGTTAACACGCGAGGATCGTGGGGATAGTGAACCAGACGGACGAAGTTCGCCCCCATCGCCTTGATCATTTCCAGGTCCTGATCGATTTGAGCCTGGGACAGGGTGTAGCCTTGGTTCTCCCAAAGATCGTGGCGGCAAACACCGCGGAGGATGAGAGTCTCACCATTCAGAAGAATGCGGGTTCCGTCCACACGAATGTTGCGGTATCCCACAGGTTGCACAAACTCATCCGCGCCGGCAGGAGACTCGAAGCGCACGCGAAGCTCGTACAGGTTGGGCTGAGCGGGTGACCACAAGGCTGGAGTGGGCAGGGAAAGATTCAGTTGTGTTGAACTGCCCCCGTTTGCCGCAGTGACTTCGACAGTCTTGCGCGCCACCGCCGTCTTGCCATAGAGAAGCTGTGCAGTGATCGTTCCTTTCGTTGTTTCGGCGCTTTCCAGGAATACAGTCACAGCGCACTGTGCGGTGTCGAAGTTGGGTGTGAGTGTGTAGTCTAATCGCGCATTGTCTATGTAAGTTTTAGGACGAATCTCGACGAATGCCGCGCGGATCACTCCCCCATAGGCCTCCCATGCGCCGCTAGGGCCCAACGGAACCTGCCAGTCCGTCACCTCTACTTCGATTGAGTTCTTGCCGGAATGAACAGCGTCAGTGATGTCGAAGCGGTAGGGAGTCCACGGCCCCATCGAACCTATTTCTTTATCGCCAACCCGTACCGTGGCTTGATGAGCAACGCCTTCGAACCTTAGTAGGACGCGCTGGCCGTTCAGGGCCGGAAGCTCGAAACTACGACGGAGTTTCGCGGTCCCGACAGGCCGATAGGACGAGGGAACTGCAACCAAGTCGAGCCGTGTATCGGCAATCCATCGCTCCCAGGATCCTGCTAGATCAATAGTTTGATTGGCAAGCAGCTGCAGTGGGATCGCCAACAGCAGTGCAGCTTTCATCGTGAATGACATGGAACGCCTTCCCGCTCGAGAGCGAGCCGGACGGTTTGAGTCATACTCTCGCTCCCGACATCGTGCGGGCTTCGAGGCGGTCCGACGTTCCGCCCTCGCGCAGCGAGTGCTGCTCTCAGGCGCGCGCTTCGCTCGACGCGGGAACTGAACGCGCGCCACAAACGACAAAGACGTTCGTGGTGGTGCCGGGCCGCGGAATGGCTTCCGTCCTGACTGCTCCGGTAGAGACCAGCCATCTCCTCCGGAAAAGCTGCTGCCAGATCCGATACAACTCCGCGGGCACCCAGAAGAAGGCCGATGTAGTGAAGATCTTCGATGCCGCAAAGAACGGGAGTCTCGCTTCGCAGGGCGAGTAAGTCGACCAATACATGGGCGTCATGCGCTTCTAGAACGCCATCCACAACTCTCCTGTTCATCAGTGATTGAATCCCTGAGAAGCCCAAGGCGGCATCCGGCAGGCAATCGGCGACAACAATTGGGATGGAGAAGGATCTCTGTAGATCGGCGAACATATCGGCCAAGTCGTCGTGCGTTGGCTGGCAGAGGTAGTGTGGCTGACCCACGAAGACAGTCGCCACCCCTCCTTCGAGGACGGAATGGATCAGGTCATGTGCTTCGAGCAGGGTATCGGGAAACAACATCGCGGCGAGCGGCTTGGAACTTGCCTTTCTCGTCTGCCGCGCCAGAGCGAAGAACTCCAGGGGCGACGCGCCGGCCATACCGCTGAGGACACCGCCGATATAAATTCCGTTAACAGGGCTATTGTCGAGATAGTGAATCTCTCGATCCAACCCCTCCCAATCAATGGAGCCATCGGGAAAAAATGGCGTAATCAGGCTTGCCAGAATGCCATCGAGCAAAGGTCTTATCATGATCGTGCCTATCGAAAGGTGACGTTCAGCGCGATCAGGATGACAACAATGATTGCGCTGACAAACTTAGGGTTGCTATACCAGAGACCGGGATCCGTTTTGGCTGTAGTCGAGCGATCGTACACTAAGCCGGCCAGTTCCTGAGCGGCCTTGGGTGCTGTGAAATAGCTGAGAATCGTTGAAATCGATAGTCCTGCGATTGCGCCCCAGATTGCGAGGTGTAGTGTCGCATCCATCGGGCTGCGATAGTGAATAACGTTTAAGCGGTACAGTACGTACTGACAAAGGCAGCCACCGATTCCAGCCAACATGCCCCAAAACGCTCCGGTTGCCGTAATTCGTTTGGAGAACATACCAAGAAAGAAGATGACAAAGGCCGGTGAAATAAAGATTGATCCTATGAGCTGCATATAGTCCATCAGGTTGTCGAAGAGAAGGACAATATACGCCGCCGCAACGCTTAGCGCGGTGCCGACGATAGTCGCAGCCCGTCCAACACTAAGATAGTGCCGGTCCGGCCGCCCTTTTACTAAGTAAGTCTGATAAACGTCGTAGGTCCAGACCGTATTGAAAGCAGTAACATTGCCCGCCATTCCGGACATGAAACTAGCCAGCAACGCTGTGAATCCCAACCCAAGCATGCCGCTTGGGTAGTAGCGACTCATGAGGTGTGATAACGACAGGTTGTAGTTGTCTTGTTGCGGATATATCACTGCCGCGATCATTCCGGGTACTACAACTAGCAGCGGGAAGAGCATTTTGGGAAATGCCGCGATCAGAGGGGTCAGTTGCGCCGAGCGCAAGTCTCGGGCCGCGAGAGCTCGTTGGACAAGAAGAAAATCGGTGCACCAGTAAGAGGGGCCCATGATCAGCATAAGAGCAATCACCGGGGCGTACCAACTGACGTTCAAGGGGTTCGATTCGGGAGTGCGAAGAACAGTCCAAGTATGAATAAAGCCCTCAGGCAGTTTCGCGGTTAGCCCGCTCCATCCACCTACGTCAATCAGCCCGAGAATAGCTAAGGGTAAAAATCCAGCAACGATCAGAAAGAATTGTAAGACTTCGTTATAAATAGATGACGTCAAACCGCCCATAAACGTATAGGTGACGACGACCGCGGCGGAGAGCAGGACGCTATAGTGAAAGTTCCATCCCAACATCTGTTCGCACACCAGCGCCAGGGCGTACATGTTGATCCCCGACATGAGGATCGTGACCACTAAGAAAGTGCCTGCATTCAGGCAATGAGACCGATGATCGAATCGGAGCCGCAAGTATTCGGGAACGCTGCGGATTCGATTCGAGTAATAGAAGCGAATCATGAACAACCCGAGAAAAATCATTCCGGGAATCGCGCCGGTCCAATACCAGTGATTCGTCATCATCCCGTACTTGGCACCCATGGCGATCATCCCGACGATCTCCAGAGAACCGAGATTGGCAGCCATGAAGGAGATTCCGGTAATCCACGCTGGGAGAGAGTGGCCGGCTGTTAGAAAATCTTCGGATGTCCTCATCCTGCCCTTAAGCCAGAGTCCGATTCCGACTACAAAGGCAGTGTAGGAAAGTAAGATGAAGAAATCGATGCCACTAAGCTTCACGGACTAACCTTCGCCTGTGTTACAGTCTCGTCGATGCAAGACATTGGATCCGGACTGCGGCTGGTTCTCGGGGCATTGCTCATCTT
>CAYTVP010000280.1:3846-6059 GCA_964441675.1 uncultured Solibacteraceae bacterium
CAATCTATGGGTGGATGACTCCGGAAGCGCGCGCCGAAGTTACCGTGTCGGCGAATGTGAATCTGATCTGGGGCAGCGTCATGACGTTCACCGGTGTATTGATGGCGGGATTGGCTTGGCGTAGTTAAGCGCATTCAATCTACTTCATACCGGGGTCCTGGCCCGGACCTCCCACTTGTTTGAGCTTTGGAATTCTTTCCGCGGCAGCAGGTAACGACGGAAATGGAGCGTGCGGCTCCTTTTGATACCAATAGGCGACGGAGAACAGGTTATCGGAGCGGAGGTTGGCGTGGCCGTCTTCGATGGTGGCACGGATGGATTTCTGGAAACGAAGCGGTGCTTCCAGATGCCACCGGTAATGGGAGAAGCGAGAGCCTGCTTCCCATCCTGTGAACTCCGTAAGTCCGATCAAAGGCGTAGCGTAGAGACTGGAGAATCCCCACGCTCCATTGAAATAGTCTTCGCCGCCGGTGCCGTGTATCCGAGGCGCCGATTCCCCATCAATCCAGATCATTTCGTCACCCTCGTTCCACCCGCCCCACTGATTTTGCAGAACAGAGAGGGTCATTCCCACCAAATGCCCTTCACCCGCCGCGTCCAGAAAGACATAGTTACCCTGTCCGCCAGGATTCTGCCAGCGAGCATCCGCTCGAGCTTCGGTGAAGTTGTTGCTGTAGAAGTTTCCTTGAAACCATCCACTGCACGGTGCGCACTGCCGGTATTGCGCGTGAAAGTAGGCGGTGTCCGGCGGCAGCGCCGGTAATTTTACCCAGTCGATATTCCAGTAGAAATTCTCCACATCGCGGATACCTTGGTTCGCAACAACGATCCGTCCGCGCTTGGCAAACGGCATTGGGAAGTAGGCGTTCAGCGCCTTATCCGGTGCGACAGTGACCAGAGCGGACTGAAAAACAGTATAGGTTCCAAGGCCGAGCCCAAAGAAGTCTCCGATTGGTGTCTCGACACTCGGCATTGCTTCGTCGTCCCAATACATTCGCAGGACCACCTTTTTCAGGTGGTACGCTTCGCCCGTCGCCATGGTGATCCAGATGTGTCGAATTTCCGCAGGACCAGCTTCGTCAAAAAGCGTCAGTTCCCCTCCGGGTTTCAGGCGGCCGTAGTCCTGATTTCCACCGGTGCGGTCATAGCTGGAAGTACGCTTCGATTCGTAGTTTCCGAGTTGCGACAGTGTGGGCACTGCAAATTGTGCATTCATTACGCACGTCAACAGTACTGTCGCGGCGCCGACTAGGGAAGTGCGCATCAGAGTGGCCGTTCGATGCTTGACACCGTAACACGGCGCTTGGTGGGAGTCAATAATATCGGAATGTATTCCGATGTGATCGCTAATCCACGACGAGGACGTCGTCCGGTAGATTCACCCGGTGGCCCAGAAGAAGCGACAGCTTTGCGGTCTCCTGTTGCACGCCGCGGCGAAGCGCGTCCAACATGGGGTGCATTCGAAAAGTAGGGCCGGACACGCTGAGGGCGGCAACGACCTGTCCGTCACCGCCGAAAATCGGTGCAGATACACAAGTGACGCCCTCGGTATTCTCGCCGGAACTGATGGCGTAGCCCTGGTCTTGGACTTTCCCCAGTTCCAGAGTCAGCTGGTCCTTATCGACGATGGTCAGAGGGGTCATCCGGGGCAGTCCGCGCTGGTCCAGAACCGCGGTGAGTTCCTCTTGCGGAAGATGCGCAAGCAAGCATTTCCCGAGCGCCGTACTGTGAGCATAGTTCCGGTCGCCGACTTCGGCGGCGCAGCGGTATGCATGCTGGCTTTCCGCGACGGCCACAAACACGACCAGTCCCTTCTCCAACACCGCGATGTGTACGGATTCCCCAAAGCGCGCCACCAGCTTCTGGAAAGCTGTCGATGCCAAATTAGCCAGGTGTTGATAAGGGAGAGTGGCGGCGCTCAACGAGTAAAACTTCCTCGAAAGTAGATAATCACCGTTCGATCGTTGGTCGACATAACCCAGCTTTTTCATCGAGTAGAGAAGCCGATGTACGGTTGTCTTGGCCAGGGAAACCGACTGCGTAATCTGTTCCAGGCTGACCGGGCCGCGAGGGTTCTGACTGAAGGTTTCCAGGACAGCGAAAACTTTGTCCGTCAATCCGATGAAGTTCTTATCGACAATCTCAGCTTTGCGCAGCGGCGTGCGCTTCCTGACTTGCGGTAATGCTTTCGACGTGGCCACCTGCTGGAGATA
>CAYTVP010000281.1:0-6039 GCA_964441675.1 uncultured Solibacteraceae bacterium
CGCTCTGTGTGTTGTCGAAAGGCTTTCGTCAAGGCTTCGACTTCGATTGGATCCCCAAGTGGTGTTCCTGTCCCGTGAGCCTCGACGTAGGTGATTGACGAAGGATCGATGCCGGCCTTTTCGTAAACCTCGCCTTCCAACTGAAGCTGCGCGATCGCATTTGGAGCGGTGATTCCGTTGGTCCTGCCGTCCTGATTGATACCCGATCCAGCGATAACACCGAGAACGCGATCCCCATCACGCAACGCGTCATCCAACCGTTTCAAGACAACCACGCCAACCCCTTCGCCCGGTACAAATCCATCGGCATCAGCATCGAAAGGGCGACACTTTCCGGCCGGCGACCCCATGCCGCTTTCCTCAAAAAACTGGTGAAGGCGTGGAGTAAACAACAAACAGGAAACGCCGCCGGCTACGGCCATCTCGCAGTCATCAGCCAGCAAGCTTTGGCACGCCAGATGTACCGCAACTGCCGACGAAGAACAAGCGGTATCAATTGCAAGGCTGGGCCCTTTGAGGTTCAAGTAATAGGAAATCCTGGCGGCAAGAATGGCTGACGAGTTGCCGATCATCGTCATACTGTCGCTGGCTTGGCTCCCGTAATCGCTCGCCTGAACACCCACAAACACGCCGCACCGCCGCGTGGACAGTTCCGCCGCCGAATACGCCGCATCCTCCAATGCCTTCCACGCTTCCTCAAGAAAGAGGCGCTGCTGAGGGTCCATACGCTCAGCTTCAATGGGAGAGATATTGAAGAAGAGCGGATCGAAGGAATCAAAGTGATCCAGCAATCCTGCCCAACGCGTCCGATCCGGATTCTGTAGTCCCAATCTCGCTGGCGGAACTTCTGAAATCGAGTCTTTGCCCGCGGCCAGGTTCTCCCAGAACACGTCGAGCGTCTCCGCCTGCGGGAATCGTCCAGACATCCCGATGATGGCTATTTTGCGGCTACACTCAGGAGCCCATGAGTCGCATGATACTTCCGCCTCTCGTCGCTCGCTCGGCGGAGGACTCACTGGTGGCTGAGTAATTGGCTTGTGGGTAATGTCCTCGTGTTGTTCCGTCGAGGTAGGTTGCAGGTATGCGGAAAGCTCGCGGACCGTCACATAGTTATAAAAATCCGGCGCGCGAACGGGAATCCGATACTCCACCTGAAGCTTCGCGGCGATTTGCGATGCAATGAGTGAGTCTACGCCCATTTCGACGAATGGACGATCGATCTCAACCGCGCCGGCGCTGTCCCCCAGAACAGATTCAATCGCACCAATCAGCCGAGTCGTAACATCATCGGAGATAACAGGTACCTCTTCTCTCGGCTGAACAGCAGGCGCAGACACGCGGTCATAGATACGATAGATTCCGTCACTCTCGGCGATCAGGAGGGACTGGATCTTCGGTATGGCATCATCATTCTCGGGAGCTCCAACAACCTCCACATGTCGAAAACCTGACTCCTCAAGGGCCGTTCGCCATCCGGAGTCAGACATTACTGGAGCGTCCGGCAGCCGTAATCCGTCTTCGAAAAGCCACCATCCGTCGAGCCCTCCCAGCACCAGAGTCAGGGCATCAAGGAGCGTAGTGACTTCCGAAGCAATCAGCAGGCCGTTGCATTTCAGCAGTTGCTTGACAAAGTTCAGTGTGTGGTCGATCCGGCGTGTTGCATGCAGCACATTGACCGCCAGCACAACGTCGTATTCTCCCAAAGCATAGCCCTGAGCAGCCGGATCTTCATCGATATTGAGAACGCCGTACTTTACATAAGGAGCCGATGCTCCGTACGCTCGTCGAGCTTCCTGTACAAAGCGAGGAGAGATGTCCGTGAAGGTGAACTCCACGCGATCGAATTCGCGTATTGCGTTGATCACTGGCAGACTCGCGCTGCCGGTACCCGCGCCGAGCTCGATGATGCGGATTAGGGCGTCAGGCGACAGCATTCTGCGGCGTATGCAATAACTGCGGATAGCCTCAGTCGAGAGGGCAATGAAATGATCAGCTAGCGGATGTCCTTTGTACATTCCACTGGCAGGTTCGATCGACCCATTGGGGAACAGAAGCTCGGTTGAAGTGGTCCGACCCGAGATAATCTGGACGAAATTTTGAACACTGGCCTCGAGCGCTGGGAGAAAAGGCGTTGCCTGGCCATCCAACGAGAGCCGGTCGCGAAACGCCTCAAGCGACAGCAAGCATTCGCGCAGTTCAGGCGATCCGATGCGGGACGTCGTAACGACGTGATCGCCGTGCAACTCAATCAACCGTTGCTTCGCCAATAGATTCAGGGCCGCACCGAAGAAGCGATCGAATCGGGTGATCACTCCGAGACGCAACTTAAGTGACTGGATGGAGTGAGTCTCGCCCGGTTCTTTGAAGAAGTCTCTCTCAAGCGACTGAAAGAGCGAAAGAGTGCCCCATTCGGCAAGCCGAACGAAGCTTTCCCCAGTGCGTCGATAGTCCAGCGGGCGGAGGCGGGAGGATTCGCGAACAGAGCTGACGACTTCCGCGATAGACCGGTCGACGCCAGGATTCACACGATGATTTTCCTGTTTCAGACCCAGCTTCACTTGCTGATCCGGCGTCGCCTTGAAAGCGAAAATATGGGAACACGGCGACGCGAGGATCTTCTCGAAGCTTTCGATGCCTTCAGCCGTTGAAATTGGTTCGATACCGTCTGCAACGAAG
This sequence comes from uncultured Solibacteraceae bacterium, assembly GCA_964441675.1. Classification (GTDB taxonomy): domain Bacteria; phylum Acidobacteriota; class Terriglobia; order Bryobacterales; family Bryobacteraceae; genus JAPKYZ01. The sequence continues at coordinate 2,677 of CAYTVP010000281.1, forward strand.
GCCCGCCTCCGGGCGTCCGATGCTTCCGATCCTACTTCGCCCCAGTATCCCCAGTTGATGACCTTCACCGGAAACTCTGCGTTCCGACGCAGCCGATGCGCAAATGCCTCCTGATATCGGCTGCCCGCAACATAATTCGCCAAACCGGGGATGTTCGCGTAACCCGCAATGGTCGAGAAAAAGATTAACCAATCGAGCGGCTCATCCGCCGTCACCCTCGAAAGAACTTCGCTTCCACGTACCTTCGGCGCCATCGCACGCCGGAATGCGGCTTCGTCTATGTTGCGAAGCAGGGCAGGAGCCATTTCCATAGCCGAATGGACGACGCCGTGAATTCGGCCAAACTTGTCCCGCACACTACGCAGGGCATCCCGCATCGATAACTCGTCACAAACATCAGCCCGTATGTACGCTACCTGGGCACCTCCAGACTCAAGTCGCTGAAGGTCTCTTTTCCGCGTATCTGTCAGCTCGCGCCGGCCAATGAGTGCAAGTTTGGCCTGTACTGACTTGGTCAGGTATTCCGTCAGCGCGAAGCCCAATCCGCCCGCACCACCTACGATCAAGTAAGTTCCGCCATTGCGCAGCGGCACGGGACGATGATGGCCAAGATCCAGCTTTTCGAGAACGGGAACGTATCGGACACCCTTCCGGATTGCGGCTTCCGGCGCACTCTCCGCCACGCATGCCGCTGGATCGATCGAGTCCTGAGCATTGAGATCGATGGACGAAACCGTGAGACGCGAGTACTCGCTTGCAACTACGCGTCCGAGCCCGAACACAGCGGCAGCCGGCGGGTTCGACACTTCATTCTCGAAAATGGTTTGCGCATTGCAGGTGACAATCTTCAATGTGCACTTACGTCCAGGCTGAAGCTTCGCGCCAAGCTCTTTGATCAGGCGGAGGAATGTGATGGATTCCTCGTCCGGATCGCCCCCGTCGAGAGAAGGAAGAACGTATACTTCCGCTAGCTGATTTTCCTCGTCGAAGGCGCGCGCGGTTTCATCCCGCGCAGTTTCATCCAACGACACCCGGCGCGTTCTTGTGCGACCCAGCACGTCCTCAAGCGACTTCGCCAAACGAGAAGCACTTGGATGCGCAAAGATTATGGCGCGGCCTTCCTGTCGGAAGTGTGGCCCCGAAATCTCCTCGCGCCGCCATCGCGGAACGGCTGTCACAATCGGATTCGCGCCTGGAGATAACTTTTCTGGAAGCGCCTCCGGTATATACACGGAAACTTTCGGCAATTCTCGATTTCTTACGGCCGTCCAGCGAACCAGCGTGGCACCCCAGGAATAACCCACGCCAAAGCCCAGCAACATGACATGAGCACCGGCACGTAGTCGGTTATCATCACTTGCCTGTCGAAGCGCAATCGGTAGTGTGCAGGACACCGTATTGCCGGTGTTGCGCATCGCATACAGAAATTTTTCCTCCGGAATGCCAATCTCTTTCCGAAGATGCTCCAGTATGTAGCGGTTAGCTTGGTGAAAAACGAAAAGGTCAATCTCATCCAGAGTTTTCCCGGCCCGATCGAGAACTTCCCGAACTGCCGCCGGACCGACCCGCCCGCCGAAGTTAAAAACTTCCGGCCCGTTCATGTAGAAGTTGTCGGGACTTCGCCAGTTTCCGTGTTCGTCCACGGTGGCGATCCCGGTTTCCTCAGTGCGGGGCTGACGTGAGCCACCGGCCGGCACAATCAGGTTTTTCCAGCCGCTTCCATCCGTACCCAATACAAAGGGTCCAATGAGCGGGTCAGTTCCGTACCCTTCCACGGCTCGGATAAGAGTGGCAGTCGCCGCATCTCCGACAAGAGTGCGTAAGCTCTTGTCCCGAGGGTGAATCAACTTCGTGAGAGTATCGGCCGTCAGAAGGAGTACGTTCTTCGCCTGTCCACTCTCGATAAGACCCTTGATCAGACTAAGACAGTAGATATAACCGGAGCAGCCAAGTGGAACATCCAGCGCACCGGCACTATTCGGGATACCGAGGCGATCTTGAACCAGGCAGGCATTAGCGGGAAGAAAGTAGTCGGGCGTTTCGGTGCAGGTAATCAGGAAATCAATATCGCGGGGATGGCAGACACCGGAATCAAAGAGTTTCCGTGCCGCTGCCACGCTCATATCGGACGAGCATTCCGTCTCCGCGGCAAGGTGCCGTTCCGAGATTCCCGTTTTGGCTTCGATCTTTTCGACGGTCCAGCCAGGATATTGTTCTGCAATCTCGCGATTAGTTAGAACGCGCTCCGGAAGGTAGTATTCGATAGTGGAAATTTCGGCTTTTATAGTCACCGGCTGTTACTCCACGACTGCGTGGTAAGCCCGCAAGCCTTATCCTGAATAAAGTCGACGCAACCCGGTCGGAGAATGCGAGCGCAGTTCGATTTGTCGCTAAAGAGCGATAGTCGAGTATAGGAGAGCCGACGCAGGATGTAAAGAGTCAAACCCGCAGCTAGAATCTCGGGGCGGTACAACTTGGAGGCGAAGCGAAGGATGGATGACAACGTAATTTTTTTGAGAGATACTCTCTAGCTATGCCGGAACAAGCTATTCGCGAGTTGGAAGCAGCAAGAAGTCTTCACAGCGAAATTGCGGTGTATTACCGCCAGTTCGAGGAGTTGAAGCAAGATGCGGCGCGGCTCACCGATGGACTTTCGGACGAGCAGTTCAATTGGCACAGACCCAAAAAGTGGTCGATCGCAGAGTGCATCGGTCACCTCAACCTGACAGCAGAAGAGTTCCTGGTGTCGATTGACAACGGCATCCAGCGCGGGTGGTCCGATGGCATTCGATCCAAAGGCCCCTTTGCCCCAGGCCCGGCCCTTACAGGCTGGTTTATCAAGAAATCTGAACCGCCTTATAAGAGGCTGCGGACCAAGTCCCCGAAAGGCCTGATCGCTCCTCCGAATCAACCACTAGCTCCGACGATCCACGAATTTATGACTTTGAAGGATAAGGCAATGGAATTGCTGATATCCGGCAATGGGCTCGACATGGGTCGGATCCGTGTTAAATGTCCTGAGCTTACCGGACAGATCGCCCTCGGCAACCTATTGATTAAGTTCACGTTGGCACAAGCATTCGCCCTGCTCGCTGTTCATGAGCGGCGGCACCTTTGGCAGGCTTGGCAGGTTCGGAACGATCCTTCGTTTCCCAAAACCTAATGGCGCTTCCTAAGGAAAACCTTAGGTTGTCCGGGCACTAGGCATCTAAGTCTTCGGCGCTTTCAATCGTTTCATCATCGATGTCCTCATCTTCGTCATCCTCTTCATCGTCATCCTCGTCATAATCGTCCTCGTCATCCTCTTCGTCCTCTAAGTCGTCATCCTCCTCATCGTCATCATCGTCGTCGTCATCGTCGTCG
>CAYTVP010000282.1:0-6028 GCA_964441675.1 uncultured Solibacteraceae bacterium
GACCGGCCGGACGATGAGATCTGCCTGATCTTCGGCAGTTCTACTCAGACCGCGCGCCTGGCGATTTCCGATGCGTGGCTCGATCCGGAATCGATCACCGTCCAAATGCGTGAGTACCTGGATGAGGAGCTCACGGAGCTAAAAAGCGAAACTGCCATCGACCGGCTGACCGTGCAATCCTCGCCGCGCACTCTCGAACGGGTCCCGGCCGGGGCGCGATTCCGCATCCGAATGATTCTCGATATCCGCTGCGAGGAGGACAAGGAGCTGATTCCACGAATCTTCGAATCAATGCGGCTGGTGGAGGATGCCGGGCTCGGGGGCGGCCGCTCGCGCGGTAGCGGACGGGTTCGATTTTCGAGCTTGAAGCTGACCTGGCGGTCCAAGTCGTATTATTCGACCGGCGGTGAACCGGTTGAAGTGTTGAGTGTGGCCGATCTTCCGGCGTTGTCCCTCGACGGACTGAACGAAAAGCTGAGCTGACGGCATGGCTCCCGCGCTTTTTGTGCGCTTGCGTCCATCCGGCCCGTGGCGTTTTGGCCCCGTAACCGGGGCTCGTGAGGAAACGGAAACGATTGGACGTAGCGATTTGGCTTTCGCGGCCGTCTCGTCGGCGATGGAAGACCTTGGCTACGGCCAAGAGTGGCTGTCCGCCGCGGCATCGGCCGCGCAGCCGCCGGTCCGGTTTTCTTCGCTGTTTCCGTTTCTTGGGCGGACGCTCTATTGCACGCCTCCGCGATCTGTTTGGCCTCCACCGGCATCGGCGCGAGTCCGTTGGAAGGCTGCAAAGCTGATTCCGTTGACGGCAATTCAGGAACTGCTGCGCGGCAAGCCTCTCGCCGAGGACCGATGGGAAGTAGACAGCACCTCGGAATGCCTGATTCCCGCAGGAGGCGCACCTCCCTTCCGGCTGGCTCGCCGTTCCTCGGCTGCCGTCGATCGAATTGCTCCGGGCCAGGTGGAGACGCACAGGTCAGCGTGTATCGAGTTCGCTTCGAATGCCGGATTATGGCTGGCTGTCGTATTTGCCGATGGCGAAGCGGAGCAATTGTGGCGTCCGCGCGTCGAGGCGGCATTCCGTTTTCTCTCTGATGCCGGCATCGGCGGCGAGCGGAGCCGCGGCTGGGGACAATCGGAGGCGCCGGAGTTCCACGCCGGCACATTTCCGCAAATTATCCTCCCCGACTTTGAAGAGAACGAAGCTTCCCCGGAACGCTGGCTGCTGTCCCTATATTCGCCCGCTGAAGACGATCAGGTGGATTGGAGTACAGGCTTCTATGAACTGACCGACCGCGCCCGCCGCGGCGGCCTTCACGCCCGGATGGTGGTCGAGGGTTCGGTCTTAAGAGTCTCCGGAACATTAAACGGGCGGGCGTTAAATTTGATGGCCGATGGCGAGTCAGGTCCGCGGTGGAGAGCGGGATTCGCTGTCGCGATAGGCTTGCCGGCACCGCAGGAGCCCGCGGAGGCGGCCCAGTGAAGTATCGAATAACCTGCCTGACTCCTACGCTCGTCGGAGATGGAACGCATCTGTCCCCGATCGACTACATGGTGCTGAATGAGCAGGTAAACGTTCTCGATCAGCGGCGGATCTTCCGGATGCTGGCGAAAAGCCCGCGCCTCGAATCGTACCTGGCGCAGGTCAGCCGCGCGGAAAGATTGAAATTTGCCGAATGGGGCGGCTATACGCAAAACTATTCCGGGCGCCGCATTCCGCTCGAACATCCTTCGATCGCGCAATCGATCGAACAGGCACGCCCGGAAGCACTGCACATTCCCACGTTTGCGGCCGGAGTGAACGGTATGTTTCTTCCTGCCTCAGCCGTCCGCGGCGCCCTTCGAACCGCGCTGGCGTGGAGCCGCTGGAATGAGCGGGGAACCGACAAAGTTCTTGCTGCGGCTGCAGCCGCCATCAGGGGAGACAGGCCGCAGCGGCGCCTGGCACAAGGGGTTGACACCGCCTCGCCCGGCATCGTCCTGACAGACGGACGCCAAATAGCGGGCGAGCGCAAGATCTTTCACCTGAGAACGGCGCGGCTACAGGATTCCCTGACCTGGAAGGACAGCCTGCCGAGCTTTGTCGAGATGGCTACGCCCGGAACGTCATTCGAAGGCGAAGTTCCGCGATTCGAGAACGACCGCGCCCTTCGGGCGGCTGCATCGTGGAGCGGGACGCTGCTCGACTTACACCTTGCCTATGCGCGTAAGGCAAAATTGGCCGCACTCGCGGCATCGCTTGAAGGGCTGCGGTTCCGGGCAGCCTCAGCCGCCGGCGAAACCTGCTTGCTGCCCGTTGGCTGGGGAACGGGATTCCTGGCCAAGACGGGGATATCCGATACGTCGACGGACGCTTACCGGAGCATCCTCAAAGCACTTCCGCTCTACGCCCGCGCGATCCAAACCGGGCTCCCCTTTCCAAAAACCCGGCGCGTGGTTCATCTGAGTGGACAGCCCGCCACATTGCCGGGCTGGATTTTACTCGAAATCAACCGATAAGCATTTCAGTTGTAAATTGTGCGGAAGAAGCGCGTGTTACGCTTGGAAAGCGTCCCCGAAGCACGAAATAAACATATGTACAACGCCTATTTCGGGTTCCGCGAGAATCCTTTCAACCTTAGCCCGGACCCGGCTTTTTTATATCGGTCATCCCAACACGAAGAGGCTTTGGCAAACCTGATTTACGGCGTGCAGAGCCGTAAAGGTTTTATCGTCCTAACCGGTGAGGTCGGCACCGGCAAGACGACACTGCTCGAATGCCTTCGTGACTATTTAGATGCGCAAGGGATTGAATTTGCTTTCATCTTCAACTCCCGGATCAATCCCCAGCAGTTTTTCGAGATGATTGCCTACGATCTCGATCTTCGCTGCGATCGAACATCAAAAACCGAAGTCCTGTTTGCTCTGAACCAGTTGTTGATCCAGCAGGCGAACGAAGGACGCACCAGCGTGCTGATCGTGGATGAAGTACACAATCTGGAATGGGACGTTCTCGAAGAGATCCGTCTCCTTGGCAATCTCGAAAACCCGAAGATCGGCAAGCTGATCCAGATCATCATGTCCGGCCAGCCGGAGTTCGACCAAAAGCTGGATTCTCCCAGCCTTCGTCAACTGAAACAGCGCATCGTGCTCCGCTGCCAACTGCAACCTTTCACGCGAGGCGAAGTCGCCGAATACATCAACACCCGCATGTCTAAGGCGGGCATGCCGAACCAAACGGTTTTCGACGATGAGCTGATCTCGGAAATTCATGCCAGAACGCAGGGAATTCCGCGGCTGATTAATGCGATTTGCGACAATCTGCTGCTGACCTGCTTTGCGCTGACCGAGCGGAAGGCCACGCGCGAGATGCTGGACGAGATCTGCCGCGACATGCGGCTGGACTGGCCCGGTAGTTCCAAGCGTTTGAACGACATTGACTTGGCAGAATTATCAAGCTCCCGAAAATAGCCTCTTTTAGGTAACTTAGAAGAAGACCCGTTCGCCTGAACGTCGTACCATACTTCTGAGGAGACCAAGCCGTCCATGAACCGCCGAGATTTACTGAAAGCCGGAGCCGGCACATTCGCCGTGCGTTCCTTCGCCGCATCCAAGGCAGCGTCATCCGGGAGGGTTATTGGCGCCAACGACCGTATCAACGTTGCCGTCATCGGCACCGGTGGCCGTGGCTTCTATGTGGGCAAGGAATTTGCCAAGGTTGGCCAGGGCCCGCACAATGCCCAGATTCTGGCGGTGTGCGACGTCTACCAGAAGCGCGTGGACAAGGGCAAGAACGAGTTCAAGTGCGACGGGACGCTGGATTATCGCGAGATCCTAAACCGCAAGGACATCGATTCCGTAATTGTTGCTACACCGGATCACTGGCACGCCAAGATTGCCCTTGAAGCGATGGATCAGGGCAAGGATGTCTACCTTGAGAAGCCGATGTGCCACACGATTGACGAGGCGCGCCGGCTGTCCGATACCGTCAAGGAAACCAAACGGGTGTTGCAGGTCGGCTCGCAGACCACATCCGGCGACCAATGGCACAAAGCGAAGAAGGCGATTGCCGACGGAATGATCGGCCAGCACGTGATGAGCCAGGGGAGCTACCACCGCAACTCGATCGAGGGCGAATGGAACTGGGACATCGATGCCGGCGCAGGACCGAACGGCACAGGTGAGAACTACATCGATTGGAAGATGTGGCTGGGTCCCGCGCCGAAGCGCGATTGGGTGAAGGATATGGGTGCGGACCGGTTCTTCCGGTTCCGCAAATACTGGGACTATTCCGGTGGGATCGCGACCGATCTGTTCTTCCACGTGGCCGCTCCCATGAACATCTGTTGGGGCGAACCGCAGTTCCCGCACCGGGTGATGGCGGGCGGCGGCATCGAAATCTTCCGGCAATTGCCCGAAGACCCGACCAAGCCGGATCGCGAAGTACCCGACACGTTCCACCTGATTGCGGATTATGCGAAGGGCTTTTCGATGGTCCTGACGTCCTCCATGGCGAACTCGCAACACATACCCGGCCTGATCCGCGGACACGGCGCGACGCTCACCATGGTGGAGCACGGCCGGTTCGAGGGCTATGCGCCATTCCTCACGCTGAAGGCCGAAAAGACGCGTCAGGGCAAGTACATCGTTCCCGAAATGGAAGCCAAGTTTGAAGGCAAGGACGAGATCAAAATTCCGGTCGAGAACAAGCCCACTATGCCCACGCACGTCGGCAATTTCCTGGACTGCATGCGCAGCCGGGAAAAGCCGACCCTTGATGTGGATACCGCCGCCAGAGCGCAGGTCCTAATCTCGATGGCTGTCCAGAGCTACCGCGATGGAAAAGTTTTGTACTTCGACGAAAGAAACTGGAAGGTTGTCGATAAGCCGGTCCGCGCCTAAGCCGGCCGGTTTCTACGTTTCCGCTTCAACCAGGCGCTTGCCCAATTCGCTCGCGGCAGGCGCCGAGTCTGCTACCAGATTCGATGCTCTAAGAAGCGACTCGAATGTGCCGGCGTCGGTCCACCATCCGTCCAGCTCCGCGTATGTCAGCGTCCCTTCGCGGATGTAGGCGTTGTTCACGTCCGTAATTTCCAGCTCGTTGCGGCCGGATGGCACCAGCTGACGGCATTTATCAAACACAGTACCGTCGTACATGTAGATGCCAGTGACTGCGTAGGAACTTTTCGGATTCTTGGGCTTCTCCTCGATCCCGACGATCTTGCCGTTCCGTACTTCCGCGACGCCGAAACGATCGGCATCCTCAACCTGCTTCAGCAAAACCTTGGCACCCGCGTCCTGCCGCCGGAATTCGTCGAGCGGCACGCGGATGCTGTCCTGTATGAGGTTGTCGCCGAGCACGACGCACACTTTGTCCCCCGCCGCGAAATGCTCCGCCAGCGACAGAGCGTCCGCAATTCCGCCTTCGCCTTCCTGATACGTATAGTGCAGATGAATGCCGAACTCGCGGCCATTTCCCAGAAGCCGTAGAAAGTCTCCCGAATTTCGGCCGCCAGTCACGAGCATGATATCCGTCACCCCGGCTTCGGCCAGCGTTTCGATCGGATAATAGATCATCGGTTTGTCGTAAACCGGCAACAGATGCTTGTTGGTGACCTTCGTCAGTGGAAAGAGCCGGCTCCCCGTCCCCCCCGCCAAAATTATGCCCTTCATCAATAACCTCTAAACCATATTACCCATCGCAACCTAAACTTACATTCGGTCGTCACCTACGTTCCGCCGCCATTCATCGAGGCGATTACGCAGATGCGTCACCTTCTGCGGTTCCTGAGAAGCCAGATTGCGTGTTTCGCCCGGATCGTTCGCCAGGTTCGTCAGCCAGACGGAATCACTTGGAGCCACGCCCGGCGCGTTCAGCAACAGTTTCCAGTCTCCCTCGCGGACCGCCTGCTGTTTCAGATACTCCCAAAAGATTGCATCGTGCGGCGATTTTTCGCTGCCCTCCACCATCCGCCGCACGCTTTTGCCGTCCGTCACCGGAACCACGCCGTTGTCCGTCCAATCGAGAAATGTGGGCAGGATGTCCATCGTC
>CAYTVP010000283.1:0-6028 GCA_964441675.1 uncultured Solibacteraceae bacterium
TTCGTCATCAGCTTATAGCTGTCGCGCGGCAATCCCTTCAGGGCCACACCCAACATCTGCGGCATGCCGGTATAGGCGTCCGCCGTCTCAAAGAAGCGGATGCCGCTATCGTAGGCATGGCGAACCAGCCGTGTGAATCCTTCCTGGCCTAACTCGCGCTGCACGCGTCCGCTGAAGGTGCCCGTGCCCAGAGCAAGCCGGCTGACCTTAACGCCGGAATTCCCTAGCGGCACCAGATCGGTGGCGCTTCGTTTGGCGGCAAAAACCGGGGTGGAAGCCCCTACCAGTAAGCCGCCCGCCGCGGTAGTCAGAAAATGCCGTCTGGAATGTCGACTCATCTCGCCTCCTTCTCAGAACAATATCAACTATTCGCGCCCCGTGCTGCCCGGAGCCTTCACACGATTGGCCTGTTATTTACCTTTGCCGTCATCGGGCTCTAGCGCCCAGTCGTCGTTGAACAACCCGCCCGCCACGATCTTGCCCGGATACTTTTCATCCGGCGGCGTTGTTGTGTCGACGATCGCGTAATCCGGAAGTCTCGGTACCTGGCGGGCATTATTCAGGTAGTCGAATTCGCGCTGCGTGGGGCCGCTATTGAGCACAACGTAACGATCGGGGTGGAGCGGATTCGGATAGATCAGGATCGGAATATGCGTTTCCGCTGAAAACGATTTCTTTCCGAGCGATAGCTGTCCGGCGGACCATTTCACCGGGAGCCTGTCTTTCATTCGCGCGATCAGTTGATTGCTCGTGGCGTCGCCCCACAAGACAAGATTATGGTTTGCGATGTCTGCCTCGGTTACTTCGGTATCCTTCTTGACCAACGCATCGCCCCGCCACTGCCGGCGCCATTCCCGAATCGCGCGCTCTTGTTCTGCTTTCACCCAACTGCCGGCGCTTCCAGTGCTTTCGCCGCTCGGAACTACAAAGAGAAATGGTTCGAGAAACGCGTCATCGATCGGGCCCTGCAGGCCGTGGCGCTTCCGGAGGGTGCTTCCGGATGCCTCCGGTTCCGCTGCCTTCCAAGAGTCTCCCGCACGGCGGAATCGCGCAGTCCAGCTACCGTCGCTCATGGGTCCGGGGATTGCTATCCGGCTTCCATCGATGACAACCGCGATCTGCGCGGCAGGCAGAACGAGGTCGCTGCCAGGACCGGTGTCGAGATGGAATTCGCGGATGTTCGATGTGCGGATCTCGACGGCATTGCCTCCATCGCTCACCTCAGCCTCGACACGCGCCCGCTGCCAATGCCGCTCCAACGCATCCACGACAACCCACTTCATTCGGTTGTAGCGCAGCGTGTATGTCGTAAACCGCACTTGCTTCGGATATTGTTTTCTTCCGCGGGCAACGATCGGATCGATGATGTTGTTGATCTCGATCTTCGAATCCGGATGATAGCGGTGCGCCGTCTGCGGTCCGATGATGTGGCGCAGTTGAATGCCCTCCTTTTCGAGAGAGCGGGCCATAATGTCGGCGGCCTGCTTCTGGCGATCGATCTCGCCGCTATAGGCCACTACAGGAAGATTGAACAGATTCTCGGCATAGTCGGTGGCGTTGTAAAGGCGCCACAGACGCTGCTCCCACCAGGGCGTCGATTCAAGATCGGCCGGCTTCAACCTCAGGAATTCCGGCGTTTCAGAAAAGCCCGCGCCCGGAGCAGCCGCCGCCCATAAGCCGGCGTGATGCGCCGCGATGTGCCAGGTAGATGCTCCGCCCAGGCTGAATCCCCGAACCGAAATGCGCTCCTCATCGATCGGGTAAGCCTTCTTCACCGCATCCAAAGCTTCGAAAAGATCGGTCTCGCCTGCGAACTTGCTCCCATTGCAGTAGCGGCCATAGACGTGAAGAACGAACGTATTTGGCGGCGCAAATTCACCAGGATTGCGCTGGCGGTCGTAGAGGAAATTCACTTCGCTCAAATTTTCGGAGCGGCCATGAAACCAGACATCCAGCCGGTACTTCCACGGAAGATCGGGCTTGTAACTCGGCGGTACAACCAGGGCGTACGGTTGAACACTGCGGTCGATCCGCGAGACAAATCCGCGGACGACAAGACCGGTGGCCGACGGCCAGCTTGCCTGGCCGCGTGAAAGCTCTGCCGCGCGCGATCGTCCCTGGGAGAGAAGTTCTCGCGCCCGCCCGATTTCCTCCGGCCGGAAGAATTCGTTATAGGCCAGAGCGTAGTGGACGGCTTTGTGGAAGATTTCGATATCCGGTGCCAGCGCCGTGCCGCGCAAGGGTTCGAGTGCCTGGTGTAATTGCTTCAATCCCGTTTCGAGGTCAGCTCGCATGCGGTCGGGAACCGGCACTCCTTCCGGCGGTACCGGCCGGACGGCGGCGAAGAGCTGTGTGGCAAGACAGAGAAGGACCAGCGGTTTCATCGGGGCAGTCAGCACAGACTATCATGTCAGCGAAGATAGAGAAGTGACTCCCCGCTCGATCCGCGTTCATCCCGACGACAACGTCGCCGTCGTGGTAAATGCGCAGGGCTTGCCGACCGGCTCAGTTTTGGAAGACGGTACCGTGCTGCGTGAAGCCATCCCTCCCGCGCACAAAGTAGCGACGGTTGATCTGGCTGAGGGCGCGCCAATCCTCCGATATGGCCAGATCATCGGCTATGCCGAGCGGGAGATCCCGCGCGGATCGTGGGTGCGGGAAGATCTTCTGGCGTTGCCCGAAGCTCCGGATCTGGCCCACTTGCCGCCGCCCGTCGCTTTGACACCGCCACCCCCGCTCGAAGGCTACACATTCGAAGGATTCCGGAACTCCGATGGCACCGTCGGGACCAGGAACATCCTGGCGATCACGACTACGGTCCAATGTGTTGCTCCTACGGTCGAGTTTGCGGTCCGCCGGATCAAGTCGGAAATTCTACCGCGGTACGCCAACGTAGACGATGTTCTCGCCATCACGCATACCTACGGCTGCGGCGTTGCGATCAACGCGCCCGGCGCGGAGGTTCCAATCCGGACGATTCGGAACCTTAGCCTGAATCCCAACTTTGGCGGCGCTCCCATGGCCGTCAGCCTGGGCTGCGAGAAGCTGCAACCGGCACGCCTGTTTCCTGTGCAGGACGGACTGCCCGTGCTGGGCAGCGAAGAATACGTGATCCGGCTTCAAGATCAACAGCACCATGGGTTCGGCGATATCGTTGCAGCGATTCTGCAGGCTGCCGAGCATCGGCTGAGTGAATTGAACCGGCGGCAGCGATCCACCTGTCCCGCCTCGGATCTTGTCGTGGGCCTGCAATGCGGCGGTAGCGATGCCTTTTCCGGCGTCACTGCCAATCCAAGTGTTGGATACGCCGCGGACCTGCTGGTGCGAACGGGCGCAACCGTGATGTTTTCCGAAGTCACTGAAGTGCGCGATGCGATTCACCTGCTGACGCCGCGCGCTGCCAATGCCGAAGTCGCCCGGGACTTGATCCGTGAGATGGCCTGGTATGACGAGTACTTGCGGCAGGGTTCGGCGGATCGCAGCGCCAATCCCACGCCGGGCAATAAGCGCGGCGGCTTGTCGAATATCGTCGAGAAGGCACTCGGGTCGATTGCCAAATCCGGGACGACAACCATTCAATCGGTGGTGCGGCCGGGAGAGCGTGTTCGCACCAAAGGTCTCGTCTTTGCTGCAACACCGGCCAGCGATTTCATCTGTGGAACGCTGCAAACAGCAGCCGCTATGAACATGCATGTATTCACAACAGGGGAGGGAAGTCCATACGGATTAGCGGCCGTGCCGGTGATCAAGGTTTCCTCGCAGACATCCCTCGCCCAACGATGGCATGACCTGATCGATATTGACGCCGGGCGAGTCGCGGCGGGCGAGCGAACGATCGCCGACGTTGGCCAGGAGATCTTCGAGATGATCCTCGATGTCGCGAGCGGCCGCAAGAAAACATGGGCTGACCATTGGGGTCTTCACAACGCCACGGCGCTCTTCAATCCGGGGCCCGTCACCTAATCTTTCGCTCATAGCTGTCACAATGGTGATTCGTCATGAACGCCACGCGCCGCGAATTGATCCGGTGGGCTCTCGGAGCCCCGCTTTCCTCCCTTGGTGTAATCGCCGCCCAATCGAAGCCGGCAGGAACGTCGCCACGCATCAAAATCACCGACGTGCAGTCATTCGCCGTCCGCGCCGGTGACACCACGTATCAGTTATCCCGCGTTTTCACGGATGCCGGCATTACCGGCACTTCGTTTCTTGGCTGCCCGGCTAATATCCTGGAACGCTGGGTGAAGCCCACGCTTGTCGGCCAGGATTTGTTTGCCATCGATCGCCACCTGGAGCGATTGCAGATGCAGCGCGGAGAATCCGGAGTCCAGATCTGGTCCGGCGTCGAGCATGCCTTGTGGGATGCGGTGGGCCGCGCCTGCAATCAACCGGTCGCAAAGCTCCTGGGTGGCAGCAAGGACCGCCTTCGTGTCTACCGCACCACTGTGTGGCCCGGCAAGCAGGACCAGTCCGATGTTCCGTACGAAACCCAAGCCGCATTTGCCGTCAAGCTGAAACAGGCCGGCTATACCGCAATGAAAATTCGCGCTTGGCGACCGCGCCCCATGGACGATGTCGAAGCTTGCCGCGTGATCAAGAAGGCTGTCGGAGCGGATTTCGCTCTGATGTACGATCGCACGGCCGTTCGACCAGGGTGGGTGTGGGATTACCCGACCGCGCTTGAGGTTGCGCGAGGCCTCGAACGAGAGGGCGGTTATTGGTTGGAGGAGCCGTTTGATGGGTACGATCTCCAAGGCCCGGCACGGCTGGCTGCTGAAGTGGACATCCCGATTACGGGCGGCGAATTAGGTCACAGCCTCCACCAGTTTCTGGGTTACCTCACCAATCGGACGTACGACATCGTGCAACCGGACACGCGGATTTGCGGTGGAATTTGGGTCGCGCGGAAGATCGCAATCCTGGCGGAGTCGTTCCGCGTTCCGTGTATCCAGCACGGCACCGGCGGCCCGGCGCTGGCGGCTTATATCCAAGCCGGCTGTTCGATGCCGAACTGCGATTTCCAGGAAGTGATCGGCGACCCCAATCTGCCGGAGGAGCAATGGGCGCCCGCTCTAAAACTCTTGAAGACGCCTTATGTGTTCAAGGTGGAGAACGGCCACGTGCTATTGCCGGAACATCCGGGCATCGGACTGGATGTCAACGAGGATGCGATCCAGGAATTTCGCGTCCGCTCCTAGCGTCGGGAAAAATCAGGCGAGCAGCTCTTTGGTGAACTCCCGCTCGCCATGGACATCGGTGAGGCGCTGATCGCGGCTTTCGTAGAAGTAGGTCAACTTCAAGTGGTCCAGACCCATCAGGCGCAGCATCGTTGCATGGACGTCATGGATATCTTTGGGGTCCTGCTGGGCACGCAAACCGAATTCGTCGGATGCGCCGATCACCTTGCCGCCCTTCACTCCGCCGCCCGCCATCCACAGCGAGAACGCGTAGGGGTGATGGTCGCGTCCATTTTTGCCCTCGGCTAGCGGCGTTCGTCCGAACTCGCTGCCCCAGACCACCAGAGTCTCGTCCAGCAGTCCTCGCGCTTTGAGATCCATCAGGAGTCCCGCTATCGGCAGGTCGGTCTTTTTGCACATCTTGCCCAGCGCCCCCACCAGGTCGTTGTGGGCGTCATCCCAATCGTCACCAAGATTAGTACCGGAAAACAGTTGGATCATCCGAACGCCGCGCTCCACCAGCCGGCGCGCCAGTAGACATTTGCGTCCGAAATTATCCGTGAAAGGCTCACCGATGCCATACAACTTCTTGGTGGCTTCTGTTTCTTTCGAAAGATCTACTGCCTCAGGAGCTTCGGATTGCATTCGATAGGCAAGCTCGTACGCAGCGATGCGCGCTTCGAGCGCCGGGTCACCGTCGCGATCCGCCAGGTGGCGCTGATCCATTGCATTGATGTAGTCCAGCGTCTCGCGCTGCGTCGCGGGCGTCACGCCGGCCGGAGAGTCCAGGTGCAGCACCGGGCTTGCGCCGGAGCGAAATACTGTTCCTTGATACACAGTCGGCAGATAGCCGG
>CAYTVP010000284.1:0-6015 GCA_964441675.1 uncultured Solibacteraceae bacterium
ACTGCCTGCGCAGTCCAGCCAATGACGAACACCAACGCCAGACCCGCGGGTATCAGCCACCAGCGGACACCCTTGCGCTTCCAGCCGAGCGATCGCCAGAAAGGCTTGCGGTACTTCAACCGGAACAGGATGGCAATGACGAGAAACCACAATACATATCCAATCAACTGTCCTGCCAGCATCCCACCGGGCTTGCGCGCCATGAAGGTGAGCGTCGTCCAGGAAACGGGAATATAAAGCAGCAACAAAAAGACCAGGTCGCCGAATGTCCAGAAAACAGTCATGTCCGCAAACCAGCACAGCGGCTGCTCATTTCAATACCTTCTTAAGGACCTGCGCGGTATGGCTGCGCCGGTTCCCGGCGATCTGCTCCGGAGTACCCGATGCCACGATCTCGCCGCCCGCGTCGCCGCCTTCCGGGCCTAAGTCAATCACCCAGTCGGCGGCTTTGATGATGTCCATTTGATGTTCAATCACCAGGACCGTATTTCCGAGATCCACCAGTTTCTGTAGAACGTCCAGTAGCTTGCGCACGTCATCGAAATGCAAACCCGTGGTCGGCTCGTCGAGAATGTAGAACGTCTTTCCAGTCTGCTTCCGGCTCAGTTCGCGCGCCAGCTTGATACGCTGCGCCTCGCCGCCGGAAAGTGTCGTGGAGGACTGGCCAAGATGCAGATACCCCAGGCCCACATCGTCCAGCGTTTTCAACTTCGAATAAATGGCCGGAATGTTCTTCAGAACTTCGGTAGCGTCTTCTACCGTGGTCGCCAGCAGATCCGCAATGGAAAGCCCTTTATAGCGGACCTGTAGCGTTTCGTGGTTATAGCGCCTACCCCGGCAAACATCGCAGGTAACGAAAACATCGGGCAGGAAATTCATCTCGATCCTCTTGAGTCCGTCGCCCTGGCATGCTTCGCACCGCCCGCCCTTGACGTTGAAGCTGAACCTGCCCATTTTGTAGCCGCGTTCGCGCGATTCCGGAAGCATCGCATACAGGTCGCGGATCGGTGTGAACGTCCCTGTGTACGTCGCCGGATTCGATCGTGGTGTACGTCCGATGGGTGATTGATCGATCTCCACTACCTTGTCGATAAACTCCAGCCCCGCAATACTGTCATGCGCGCCGGGTTCTGCCTTGGACTTGTAGACGTGACGGGCCAGCGCGCGATAAAGAATGTCGTTGACTAGCGTCGACTTGCCGGACCCGGAAACGCCGCTCACCGCCACCAGCAATCCCAGCGGAATTTCCACGTCGACGTTTTTCAGGTTGTGTTCCCGCGCGCCATGGATCACCAGCTTTTGCCCGTTGCCGCGGCGCCGAATCACAGGCATCGGGATTTCGAGTGCGCCCGAAAGATATCGCCCCGTTAGAGAATCGGCGCTCGAACGGATCTGAGCTGGAGTTCCCTGCGCAACAACTCCGCCACCCAATCGTCCGGCGCCCGGTCCCAGATCGACTACATAATCCGCACGATCAATCGTGTCGGCATCATGCTCCACTACGAGCACGGTATTGCCAAGATCCCGCAGATGTCCAAGCGTAGAAAGCAGCCGGTCGTTGTCTCGCGGGTGCAGCCCGATCGATGGCTCATCGAGCACATAAAGTACCCCTCGCAGTTTTGACCCGATCTGTGTGGCAAGCCGAATCCGCTGCGCTTCGCCTCCCGACAGCGTGACGGCCGAACGGTCAAGACTCAAGTAGTCCAGCCCCACCGCCGTCAGAAACTCCATGCGGTTTGTAATCTCTTCCAGAATTCGCGCTGCAATCTGAGCCTCGCGGCCGGTTAGCTTCCAACCCTTCGCCAACTGAAGGGCCCGCAGAATGGAAAGCGCCGTAAAGTCGGCTATCCCCACGCCGCGCACCTTTACCGCGAGCGACGCGGGCTGCAAGCGCTTGCCGTTGCAGTCGGAACACCGAGCGGCCGTCATGAACTCCCCCAGCCACTCCCGGTAACCCTGACTGCTCGTCTCGTATGATTCTTCGAGCGTTCCAATGATGCCCGGAAATCGTGCTTTTCCGTAAAGCAACAGTTCCTGATCTTTGGCGCTGAGCATCTCGAACGGCTTCCCGATGTCAATATTCAGCCGCCAGGAGGCATCCGCCAGCCTTTGGCCCATCAGGTTCGAGCTCGCGCCGGGCCCGAGACCGCCCTCGAGCAGCGGCTTTGAAGCATCGACGATCACTTTCAGCGGATCGAAGGACCACTTGCTACCCAGGCCATGGCATGCCGGACAAGCTCCATAGGGGCTGTTGAAGGAGAACGATCGCGGCTCGATCGCGGGAATGCTGGTGCCACAATTCGGACATCCCAGCTTCTGCGAGTACAGCCTTTCGCCATCCGCGGCTTCCTGTCCACGAACACTGACAAGGACCAGTCCATCGGCCAGCTTCGCCGCAGTATCGATCGAAGCCTCCAGGCGCTTTTCGATTCCCGGCTTTACCACCAGCCGGTCGATCACCACTTCGATCGTATGATTGCGGCGTTTCTCCAACGCAATCTCTTCCTCCAGGCCGCGGAGTTCTCCATCGATCCGTGCCCGCACGTAGCCCTGCCTGGCCAGCTTTTCCAGATCTTTCTTGAATTCGCCCTTACGGCCCCGCACGATCGGCGCGAAAATCGTGATGCCCTGGCCGGATTCGGAAGCAAGAATCCGTTCCAGAATTTGTGATGTCGTCTGCCGGGAGATCAATGTCCCGCAATTCGGGCAGTGCGGCTCGCCAATCGAGGCGTAGAGCAGCCGCAGGTAATCGTAAATCTCGGTGATCGTGCCGGCGGTCGAGCGTGGGCTTCTCGATGTCGTCTTCTGTTCGATCGAAATCGCCGGACTCAACCCGTCAATCGAATCCACATCCGGCCGTTCCATCTGGTCCAGAAACTGGCGCGCATAGGGAGAAAGCGTTTCCACGTACCGGCGCTGACCTTCGGCATAGATCGTGTCGAACGCAAGCGAAGATTTGCCGCTCCCGCTCAAGCCGGTAATCACCGTCAGGCTATTGCGTGGAATTTCGACATTGATGTTGCGCAGATTGTGCTGGCGCGCGCCATGCACACTAATCCGGTCCAGCATGGAAAGGGAAGTACCTTCAGTGTACCGTCCCCGGCTCCGGCGAGCTTTTCAGACGTCCTACGGCACCCGTAAGCGGGCGATGTAGATCGACGTCTTTCCTTCGTGCGAGGAGTAGTACGAAACCAAAAGCATCTTCCCGTCCATCACCATGCCCGCATAGCTCGAATCGCCACCGGAGGGCAGCCGTAGCACTTCCTTCAACTCGCCGCTCCGAAGATCCAGACGACAAACCGAAGTCCGGCTCCCGCCATCGTACAACCGCACAACGGCGATCGCCCGGTTTCCGTCGAGAATTCGGAAATCGGGACCGCCGACGCGTGCTCCCGTATCTTTCCAGTCCCACACGCGATATGGCGGATGGCTGATTCCCAGTAGCGCATTGGTGGCCGCAGCCGGTGTCTCCTTCACCGGATCGCGTCGCAATAGACAATATGCCGTCCCATCTGGCACAAACCGTATCGCCGATTCATTGGGGTATCCCTCGATACCCAGGTCGGCCACCAGGGTCTCAAAGCGAGCCTTGTCATCGCCCTTATAAAGCCTTACACCGCGCTTGCCCGGCGCCGTTGCATACCCGATGCCATAAGCGGAGCTTCCCTGCCAGGTCACCCTCCACAGCCAGTAATTCGGATCGGCCACAGGCTGGGCATCGGACCATTCACGGCCATCTTTCGAGAACCACACCAGGGAACGGTGGCGCTCAGCGGAATCAGGAGGAAGTGCCACTGCGCCCGCGAGCATCAGCCGTCCATCAGGCGCTACTGTGATCTTGGCATCGCGAAGGTCGCCCTTTGCCGACGAAATCAGCGCGGCGGATTCCCACTTTTCGCCGTCCGCCGAGGTCAGTACACGCAGCTTGCCGTCGGGTGAGACATGCGTCGAGCCTTCACGAAATACACACCACCAGCGTCCGTTATGGCGGATGAGGTCCGTGAATGCGTTATGTGGCGCCTGATCCCATATCCGGCGAACATCCACGAGCGAAATCTCTTCGGCCGCCGCGGGAACGACCAGCGAAGCCGTCATCGTGAGAATAACCGCAAGCCTCATTTCAGAAGCAGTCTATCGTCTTGTGGCACGCTGATCGAATGGCGCGACTTTTCTGCGGAACTTCCGGCTTCGCTTATCCGGCCTGGCGACCGGGCTTCTACCCCGAAAAATTGCCGCAAAGGAAGTTCCTGAGCCACTACGCCACAAAGCTCAATGCCGTTGAGATCAACTACACGTTCCATCGGCTGCCGTCCGAAAAGACTCTGGACGGCTGGCTTTCCGACACACCGGAGAACTTTGTCTTTGCGCTGAAGGCCCATCAACGCTTGACCCATTTCGTCCGGTTGAAAAAGACCGAATTTACCGAAGCATTCTTTCAGGCGATCGATCCTCTGCGAGTGAAGGGGCGCCTCGGGCCCGTCCTGTTCCAACTGCCCCCCAACCTGCCGTGCGATGTTGACCTGCTGGCGGCGTTTCTCGAAGATGTGCCCGCCGATATCCGGTGCGCTTTCGAGTTCCGCAATCCTTCCTGGTTCGAAAGCAAAGTCTACGATCTGCTCGAATCCCGCGGCATGGCTCTTTGTCTGGCCGAATCGGAAAAGCTTATCGTTCCGGAACGGATCACGGCGGACTGGGTGTATTTCCGCCTCCGCAAAAGCGAGTACTCGCCGGAAGACAGGCAGGAGATCGCCGCCAGAGTCCGCGGGCTGCTCGACCAGGGGCGGGACGTCTACGTGTTTTTCAAACACGAAGACGATCCGGATGGCGCGCTGTATGCGATGGAGCTGTTACAGCTCCAGCAGAACTCCGCGCGCGGGTAGGCTGGTGAGCCTGCTGATCGCATGGCAATACCAGCGAAGTTGTGTCAGATACTGCTCGCGGCGCTCCGCCTGGCCGGTCTTGAAGTCGATCACGGTCCAGGCGCCATCTTCCTCGAACGCGAGATCGACCACGCCATCAAGCAACCGCCCGTCATCGAGCCGGTAAGAAAGCGGGGCCTCCCGGAGCACCTGCGCTGATCGCCGCGCACGTTCGAGCAGCGGATGCGCGAGTGCCACTTCAACCACCTCCGCCGCCGCCTTCGTCTCATCCTCCGTGGTACCCAGGATGCGTCCCTGCACCGCAACAATCGCCGCCGCCTGCCCGGGATCGGCCAGCCGCAGCCCGGCGTGCAGAAGCGCGCCAAATCTCCGGCTCGACCGCCGGGCCGGATCGCGCGGAAGCTCGAGAATCTCGACATCCACCGGATGCGGCGGATCGCCGCGCAGCAAGCTGGGCAATACGATATCGATCCCGGGTTCCGCGCCCTGAATCAACGTTCGCGCGCGTCGGTGTTGCCAGTCCCCGTAGGCCGCGATTGATTCAGACGCCCTCCCGTCCGCAGCCAGCAGTTCCGCAGTTTCGATCCGGCGTCGCCGCACCGGAGGCTCAGGCGCGATGCGGGCCCAGTAGTTTTCATGCTCGACGGAGCGAATTACCTTGTCGAATGCCTGCAGCCACCCGCCGGGCTCGGCAATCCAGTCCTCGGGCGCCACGGGAAGCACCAGAACATCACGAGCCCGCGTGGCGGCAACATAAGCGACACGCATCGCCTCCGCGCGTTCCCGCCGCAGCTCATCCTCACGATGATCGGCCAGCTCCGCCGGCATGCATCCGGCCAGCCGGATCGCGCACAGGCGGCGGGCCGGGTCAACATAGCGGTCGGGCTCACGATGATGCAGGCGTGTGCGCATATCGCAAAGAATCACGATGGGAAATTCGAGACCCTTCGCGCGGTGGACGCTCATGATGCGTACTCCATCGGCAGCTTCTTCGACCGCCGGGGAATCGTCGGAATCTGTCCATTGTGATTGTTCCTCCACGGATTCGACGAAGCTGCGAAAGGAATCGCCGCGTGAGCTTTCGAAGTTCCGTGCCAGATCCAGAATCCGCGCCAGGTTGCCCAGCAGTTGGCCG
>CAYTVP010000285.1:0-6008 GCA_964441675.1 uncultured Solibacteraceae bacterium
TTCGGCCGTTTCCGCCAGCGATTTTTCGATCGAGTGTATTTCGGAACCAGGCTCCACGGCATCCAGTCGCGCCTGTCCCAAAGGGCTTCCGATGAACCGGCGGAGAATCTCGCGAAGTGACTCGAATTCCAACAGGTCAGCTGACCAGCGATTCACGAAACACCTTCTCGATCACCGGCAATGTTCCGGCCGTTAAGCGGAAGTTTTCCAGCTCGTCTCGACGGACCCACTGCAACGATTCTGCGTCGTCGCCGGCCTTCTCGGCCCCGCGGCTCACACGGCAGACGTAGTCTATGAGGACGTAGTGATACTTCGTCCTGCCGGATTCATCCGGGATAATTCGCTCAAATATTTCGGCCAGACGACAGGACTCGATTTCCAATCCGGTCTCCTCGCGGACTTCCCGCCGCAGCGCGTCCTCGAGTGTCTCTCCCGTATCCACCGCGCCCCCCGGCAGCGACCAGAATCCCTTCAGGGGCTCGCGGCCGCGCTCCACCAGTAAGATCGAGTCTCCATCCAGGATCAGCGCGCCGACGCCCAGGATTGGCCTCGGCGGATAACTGCGCTCGTCGCGCGCGTCACTCATTCTGGTGGTCTGGCCATTTTGCGTCGTATGGCGTTCGCACCCTATGGGATGAAGCCTTTCACCGGTACCCGGATCCGATAGACCGAGGTTTGCGCCGTGACATACAGGCTCATCAGGTCTCCATCGCCGAACGTTACATTCGCGGGGCGCTCCGGAATTTCGAGCGTCGCCAGCGGTTTGCCTTCCGGTGAGTAAACGAACAAGGCCCGCGCGGTGACGTACAGGTTTCCCTTTTCGTCCACCGTCATCCCATCGGGAACGCCTTCAATATTCTCAACGACGACGCGCTCATTCGCCGCCTCGCCGCGCCGGTCGAGATCGTAAGCGCGAACATTCCGTTCATCGGAATTGGCAACATACAGAATGCGGCCGTTCGGCGACAGCGCGATTCCATTCGGCCGGCCTTTCGGCTTCGCCACAACAGACAACTCCCCCTTGGGAGTCAGCTGGTAGACGCCGAAGAAATCGAGCTCGCGGGAGGCATCCTGATTACCGAAGGCCGGATCGGTAAAGTAAATCTGTCCGTCGCGCCGGACAACAATATCGTTCGGAGCGTTCAACTTCTTACCTTCATACTTCTCAGCGAGAACCGTCATCTTTGAGCCGTCCTGACGCACTACACGGCCTGTTCGAGATTCGCACGACAACAATCGCCCCTGCGGATCGTATGCATTCCCGTTTGCCCCGTTCGAGTTCTCCCGAAACTTCGACTTTCCTTTTGCATCCATCTTGTAGATCAGATTGCCGGGAATGTCGCTAAACAACAGAAACTGCTCCTTAGACCATACGGGACCCTCGGTGAATTCGTGGCCGGTCGATATTCGTTCGACCCTTGCATCCGAAAAATCCTGGGCGCTCAAAAGGGCAGCCACCAGAGGCAGGAGCATATGCACAATTGGTATTGTAGCGGCGTGAGAGCTCTTATACTCTCCAGCCTGACACTAACCTTGATGGCGGGCGATTCATACATAGAAGAAGTAGAAAAGTGGCGCCAGCAATCGGAAGAACGGCTGAAGAGCGACGATGGCTGGCTTACCGTATCCGGCTTACATTGGCTGAGA
The DNA here is from genome assembly GCA_964441675.1 of uncultured Solibacteraceae bacterium. Lineage (GTDB taxonomy): Bacteria > Acidobacteriota > Terriglobia > Bryobacterales > Bryobacteraceae > JAPKYZ01. The sequence goes on from CAYTVP010000285.1 coordinate 1,648, forward strand.
CAAACAGACACCAAGTTCGGGTCGGCGAAGGACCTTCCCATCCGGCTACCGGACGGTTATCCCCCAATCGCCGGGATTTTTCGCGTAATATCCGGACGCGTGCAGGTAATTCCAATGGAAGGCGTTCCGCTGCTGGTAAATGGCGAACCGGTGCTGAATGCGTCATTGCTGACCCCCGACACCGAAGGTCAGCCCGACGTTGTCCGGCTGCGTGACATATCGCTTTCCGTTATCCAGCGTGGCGACCGGATAGGAATACGCATGAGAGACAAGAACAGCGAGTTCCGCCGATCCTTCACGGCCAAGAAATGGTTTCCCGTCGATGCGCGATACCGTGTTTCCAGCCATTTCACCCCGTATCCCAAGCCAATCACGCGGCGCGTGCCAACAGTGCTTGAAGGCGTCGAGGAAGATCAGGAAGCGATTGGCATGGTGGAGTTCGTTCTAAACGGACAAACCTTAAAGTTGGAAGCGCTTCAGGCAAATCCACGAGAAATCTGGTTTGTATTCCGCGACAAGACTGCGGGAAAGCAAACTTACCCGGCCGCACGTTTTGTTTACGCGCCAAATCCGAAAGGCGGCAGGACAACGCTGGATTTCAATAAAGCCTACAATCCGCCCTGCGCCTATAATCCGTACACCACCTGCCCGCTACCGGTAAAACAGAATATTCTCCCGGTAGCGATTGAGGCAGGCGAATTAAAGTACGAGCACTAACCGCGCAACTTAAACGCCCGCAGGCGCCGCTTCGGAAACCTCGGCGGCCTCGATCACCGGCGCAAGAGAATGGACCACTGCTGCGATCCGGACTGCAGCAAGCACAGCTTCTTCCGTCATGCCCTTGTCCCGAATCACGCGCTCGTGCGATGTCACGCAGGCCGAGCAGTTGTTCACAGCTGACGCGACAATACACCACAGCTCGAAATCGACTGCATCCACACCGTGATTTCGTATGACATTCATCCGAAGGCGCGCCGGGATGGTGGGGTACCGATCACCGGGCACCATGTGCGTGAACCGGTAATAGACATTGTTCATACCCATGACGGCCGCGGCCGCTTTCGCTGCGCGCAAAGCTTCCGGTGTCAGGTGGGCCGCCGCTTCGGCGATCAGCACTCCCGTCAGACGCTGGTTCCGTGCGGTAATGGCTGCCGCCACTACCGCACCCCAGGTCTGCTGTTCGGTCAACTCAGTCTGCCTGAAGACACTCGACACATTCAACCGCAGGTCTTTCGCATACTCGGGAAGCGTGTCGAGCAGTTGCTCGAGAGTCATGGCCGTTAGACCTTAATGGTCTCTTCGCCCTTCGTCCAGTTGCACGGGCAAAGCTCATCGGTCTGCAATGCATCCAGCACGCGCAGCACTTCTTCGGGATTCCGGCCGACCGACAAATCGTTGACGGAAACGAACCGGATGATGTTGTCAGGATCGACGACAAATGTCGCTCGCTGGCATACGCCTTCCTTCGGATCGAGAATCCCCAGCTCGGTGGAAAGCTCCCGCTTCACATCAGCCAGCATCGGGAACGGAAGGTCTTTCAGATCGGCGTGATGCGTTCTCCAGGCATGATGGACAAATTCGGAATCCGTGGAACCGCCCAGGATCTGAGCGTCACGATCGAAAAATTCACGATTCAACTTGCCAAATGCGGCAATTTCCGTTGGACAGACAAAGGTAAAATCCTTCGGCCAGAAGAAAAAAACCTTCCATTTGCCCGAATAATCGGATTCAGTAATTGTTTTAAAAGCTTTCTCGAAATCCTTGCCCGTGTCCACGGTTGCGGCAAGTGAAAATTTCGGAAACGATTGGCCCACTCCAAGCATGTGTCTGTTTTCTCCTAAAGTTGGTTCTGACTATCAAGCGTGGCTTTGTGCGCAATCCGCACAAATACCTAACACTTCGATGCTGAATCGCTCCACCCGGAATCCGGATTGGGTGCTTTTCAGCTTGATCCCTTCGATCTCTTCTTCCGGCAGATCAAAAATCCGCCGGCAGCGCGTGCACACCAAATGGTGATGCGGCTCCGTCTTGGCATCCAACCGCTGGCTGCCATGATGCAGGCTCACTTCGCGCAAGAGTCCCGCATCGAGAAATGTCTTGATATTTTTGTAGACCGTACCAAGAGAAATCGCGGGGATTTGTGCCTTTACGCGCTCATAAACCGCTTCCGGCGTCGGGTGCGCTGGGTCGGTCAATAGCTCGCGATAGATAACCGTTCGCTGGTGCGTAACGGCCAGCCCCAGATCCCGGCAGCGCTGTTCGAACTGCTGCAGGATCGGGTCGGGATGCATGATTATATTAAATAATAATTATTATTATTTGTCAACTGCTACGGTTGGATAGTTGATTTTGATTCAACCCGGGCAGTCGAGCCCCCAACGCGATAGAATCGCCACATCCATGGCGTTTGATCGTGGTATCTCCACTTCTTGGGCCAACACACTACGTTATGGCGTTGCGTTTTTTTGGGCTGGATTGGTTATCGGGCTGTCCTTCATCGAAACTCCGCTCAAATTTCGCGCACCCGGCGTAACTCTCGAAATTGGGCTCGGCATTGGCCGTCTGGTGTTTTCAACGCTGAACCGGATCGAGCTTGGCCTGATCGTGCTCCTTTTTGTGAGCTTGGCCCTAGCCAAAGCGGGCCGATTGCAACAAATCTTGTTCGTCGTCCTTGCAGCCATTGTGTTTCTGCAAACGTTCTGGCTTCTTCCCGCACTCGATGCCAGGGCCGAGATGGTAATTCTCGGAAATCCGCCTCCGCCGACGTCACATCACATTGTCTTTGTCGCAATGGAAAGTACAAAAGCAGCCTGTCTTTTGCTGTTGGGTGCGCTTCGTTCTCCATCCGGCGTGAAATCGCCGGCCGCGAAATAGAGCCGTCCGGGCCGGTCGCATCCCTGGGCATTTCCTGATCGAATCACCATACAATCGTGGGTATCCTTTCGCTGCCCTATTGCGCACTGCCTGGGCGCGGTCCGAAACATGAAAAAGCTTATCGTCGGGATCTCTGGTGCAAGCGGGGCAATCTACGGAATTCGCATACTCGAAACACTCCGCGGCGTAGACGAAGTGGAAACGCACCTCATCCTGACGTCGGCCGCCCGGCGAACGATTGTCCTCGAGACCGATTTTCCCGTCGAAGAGGTGGAAGCGATCGCCGATCACGTTTATCGGCCCGCAGATATCGCGGCAGTCATTTCATCGGGATCGTTCCGGTCCTCCGGAATGATCGTCGCGCCCTGTTCGATGAAAACCGTCTCCGGAATCGCGACATCGTACTCGGACAACCTCCTGCTTCGGGCGGCAGACGTCATTCTTAAGGAACGGCGACGTCTGGTGCTTCTGGTTCGCGAGACACCGCTGCACCTGGGACACCTTCGGCTGCTGGGACAAGTTACCGAGATGGGCGCGGTGGTGATGCCGCCGGTGCCCGCCTTTTACCACCATCCGGCGAGTCTGGACGATATCATCAACCAGACGGTGAATCGGGCTCTCGATCTTCTTGAGATCGACCTTCCGCAAGACTTATTCCAACGCTGGCAAGGGCCGCCGGCTTCCTGACGCCGTCTCTCCTACCGGCGCGCCATTAACTCTGTCGCAAAGAACAATCCCATGGCTCCGCCGCGCGCATCGATTCCTGAGATCGCCTTCCGGCGAAGATACTCGTCCAGCGTTCGGAGCTTTCCGGTAGATTCACAGACTCCGTCTACAGCGCCGTCTGAGGCGGTACGCTTTTGGATCGCCTGCCACGCCTGCTGGATTGACCGATCGTAAAGGGAACCGGAGATCCACCCCGCGTTCTTCCCTCGCACCAGCGAGCCGCCGACCATGGCGGTACAGGAATATTCCGGCCATGCCTGGTCACTGTCGATGACCTGTCTCCACATGCCATCTTTCTGCTGGTATTTCACCAACGCGGCTGCTAACTGTGAAAACGCCGCTCGGAGCATAGGCGCCGCCGGATGGTTCTTCGGAAAGTCCGTCAGAGTCAGCGCAAGCCCTAACAAGGGAAAAGCATTGCCGCGCCCCCAGGCGATCTCAGCCAGCGGCGAATGCCGGTAAAGTCCATCAGGCCGGCGGCAGAGAGACTCCATCTTTCGATAATGTTCGACCGCGCGATCGAACATGCCGGCGCGAGTCAACAGCGGACACACCATAAACACGCTGTCGCTCATCTCGTTATCCAGCGGATTGTGCGACGCCAGTGACGCTGCGCGTTGAACAAGCTTCTTCGCCCTGTCATCGGCAAGATCGGCGAAGACAAGATGGCCCGAATAGTGGCTGGCCGTCGGCTTCTGAAGCCCATCGATTGATCCGTCGAGATACGGCTCGAGGATAGCCGTGACTTCCCGAACCTGACC
>CAYTVP010000286.1:0-5977 GCA_964441675.1 uncultured Solibacteraceae bacterium
AAAGGCGTTCTCAGCCTCCGCGTAATGAGAACGCTCGTAGTGGAGCTTTCCGATCCGGTAATGCATCACCGCATCATCCGGAGCGGACTCCAACGCCTTTTTATACCGCTCCAACTCCTGATCGAGGTATGGCTGGCAGAATCCCACGCCAGCAAGAGCGTTGAGCGCAAGTGCCGTTAACAGTGCTCTCAAGCACGGCCTCCCGGTGAGGCCAGTATACTCCTGCGTCCCGCGTTCTTACCTGGCCGTGCCGAGACGCCAGACCACGATCAGCGCCGCGGCGGCGGGAACCCCAAATACGAGGAAGAAAAACGGCAGTTCTTCCTTAACCGTATATCCTGCTTTCGTCACGCCCGACCACATATTCAACGCGGCGGCAATCAGCCAGACCGGCAGAAACGCCATCGCGCCTCTGGCCATGGCGGCGTCGGTCCCGGCCATCAGCTTGCCTGCCAGGACAAAGATCGAGAGTAATATGAGTCCGCCGCCGACAACCGCCACCGTGTGCATAAGTTATGCGTGTAGTATATCCGCCGGCGCTACTGCGTCAGGCCAAGTTCGGACTGTATGCCGGTGATGATCGCTTGAGGAACCGTGGACAGGATCAGGCGCGCGTATTGACCTTCTTCCAGACGGACCGGGGTTGCCGCCGGCTCCAACCGCGCAAGAGCATCGGAATCCTGCCAGATATCGTCCGGCAGCCCGCTCCAGGCGAGAATCCGGTAACTCCCCGGGCGGATATTGCGTATGCGGAATACGCCCTGTTGATCGAAGACTGCAAACCGTGCATTCGCTTCTCGCAGGATGGGGTCCGTAGTCTCGGGAATCAGCCAGACGCGCGGCTGAACCGCGGCCGGCTTGCCGTCGGGGCCGGGCTGCATGTTGCCGATTACGTTGCCGCCGTTCGTTCCGAGGATCACTTCCAATTGCTCGCCGCTGCTCACGTCGATCATTCCCTCTCGCGACTCGTAGGTGCCTTGCCGGATCGATTTGACATAGGGCCGATTCTCCGGGTCGGGACCTTGCGCGGTGATGAAGTACTTTCCTGGTCCGATAGACGGAAACTGCAGACGACCATCAGCGCCGGCATTCATCGACAAGGTACTCTCGCCGTCCACAGACGCGATCTGGATACGAACCCGGCGGTCGTTGGATGATCCTTCCTCCCATTCAACCTGCACGGGAAGCGGAAATGGCGGAACAACGGGAATCTCGATGTCTTCGAGATCGCCCTGTCTGAGCTCCACGCGGGTACCCCCGGCTTTTATCGCGAAGTTTCCCTGCCGCAGAATAAAATCGTAGCTGCCGGGCCGCAAGCCATTCAATTCAAAACTGCCGTCTTCTGCAATCGAGACGCCGCCGGCACCCATCCGCACTACTTCGTCCACTCTCTCCACCGTCAGGATAGGCTTGGCGGCACCTCCCTGCGGGAGGGATGGTAATTGATCCATCCCTGTCACTCTTCCTTCGACGCGGTATCCGGGGCTGGTCTCAACAGGGATTTCCAGCCGGTCCCGCCGCTCCCCCGCCGCCAGAACGATTGGCAGAGCACCATTAGAATCGAGGACGCCTGGATACCACGTCGTCTGATATCGTTCCGGCGCTTCCGGCCGGTTGGTGCGATCCCAAGCCCCATCAGGAACGGCGGAAAGATAGTAGCGGCCAGGCGTCAGCCGGCTGATCTGAAACTCCCCCCGTTCGTTTACGGTGCTCAAGTCCTGGAAAGTCATCTGCCGGCGGCCTCGCTTCCACACAGCCCGATACAGTGAAACGGAACCATACGGCCAGGGGTCTCCATCCGTGTCGGTCAAGCGGCCGGAAACGGAACCCGTTGGAACCAGTCGAACGACAACGCCGCCCACCGCCTGCCCCTCGACAACGGACACTTCTACCGGATAGCTGACGGGCGAGGTTGCCTGCACAGAAAGGGAAATATAGCCGGGAGCCTCGGCGACCAATTGAAGGGTGCCCGCGGGCACATCGTCGAAATGGAACCGCCCCGAAAGGTCGGCTTGGCGGGCGCCGACGATCCGGCGGCCGTCCTCCAGCCGCACCCAGGCCTTGCGCAGAGCGCTGCCGGTGACCGAATCGACTACCTGACCATCGATAGAGTTCTTCGTGACGGGCGGCGGCGCCAGAGGCTGCGCCGGAATTACCGGTATGCCGCAAAGTCCAATAAAGGAGAGTCGAGCGAAGACCACGACAGCCCTCCGGAGCTTCAGCCGAGATGTCAGCGGTGGCCGAAGTACATCAGCCAGCTTAAACCGAAGATCGCGACAACGAAGCAGCCGAAGCAGTAAAGTCCATAGCGCAGACGTTCCCGGTCGTTCCGCTTACTCACCACGCCCAACACGATACTGGTCAGCAGGGCAAATAAAATCGCCGCTTCAAAGTGATTCAGGTTGACTTTCGGCATCAGTCCTTCTGTTTGGTGGCGATCTCGTAAACGTCCACCATTCCCAGGATATTCAAGAACCCGGCGCTCACTAAAAACTTGGTTCCGTAGTCGTGAACATGTCCGGCAGCGTCCGGCTGAGAGTAGCCCATCCACGTAGCCAGAAAATAGAGAATTCCGCTCGAGACATCGCCCAGGAAGCCGCCGTAGTAGATCAACACCTGCATCAAATCGCCGCCTTGCGGCTCAAAGAACGTTCCGCGCATCATCAGGCCGAGCAGGAACATCGTGACGACGGCGAAAGCGATCAAAGCGCCTCTGAGACGGCGCTGGAGCAGGAAATGTCCTCCGCCGGGGATCAGCCAACCAAGCGCCACTGCGGGCAACCACGAACGCATAGTCTTTATTGTACGCGCGGCTTTTGGCTGGAAAGTTCGATGAAGGTATCGACGATCCTTTTCTTTTGGGACGGATCAAGCGTCAGGTAGCGATGCTTGCCGCCCGCCGATTTATCGAATTCCGTCACCCCGTCATCCAGCACGCGAACCGTGCCGGGGTCGGATAAACCAAAGTACTTTTGATCCGGGCGTACGGCGTAGAGCACGGAAGTCAGATCCCATGTCTGCCGGTCGTAGGGCATTTTCTTGTACGCCCGATACGAATCGGCCACAGGATGCCACTGTGCGTAGGCGTAGTCTTTCTCGATGCTCGATGCCGGATAAAGAAGCTGATTTCCAATCTCGTAGCCGCTGAACACGATCGGCCCCGGCCATTCGCCGTAGACTTTCCTCGCGGCCGGAATGTCCACCTTGACGTTGTATTCCGGCTTGCCAGGAAAAGCACCCGCCATCACCGAAAGCAGTTTCACTTTCTTTGCTACCAGCTCAGGGCCGCCTTTGGACTCCAGCAGCCGGGCCAGGTTTGTGGAGAATCCGACCTGGACCACCGTGACACTGCCATCGGCGGCACTCTCCAGCGTATTCCGCAGAACCCGCACGGCATCCGGAACATCCTTGGCCGATTCGATCGATCGTGGATACACCAGAGCGCCCGCCGGATCACGCCGGGCAACCGGGACAGCGATCATCGGATTGTCGTCTTTGGTCTTACCGTCTTTCACGATTCCGATCGGGATCTTCGGCCGGCCGTAGAACCGGTTGAGAATCTCGCAGAACTGCGCGGCTTTGAGGTTGTCTTTGGTAATCGTCACGGCAAGCAGCTTCGCTTCACCGCGCGTTTCCATTGTGTGCAGCATCGCCAACGCCAGCGCGTCATCGACGTCATTGCCCATGTCTGTATCGAAGATGATTTGCGCCGGCTGGCCCAGCATCGGTACCGCTAACAGGAAGAGGATTGCAAGCTCTCGCATATCTGATAAAGCCCTTTCGACCGAATGTACTCGTAGACTGCCTGGGGAAGATGCTCGGGGCGCCGTCCGGCCGCTAATTCTGCCCGAATATCGGAACTGGAAACATACGCCGCCACAGAATCCAGGCGGCGTACCCTGGCGCCTTCCGGAACACTGTAATCATGGCCGGGTCGTGAGACGACGAGAAACTCCGTCATCCGCAGTACATCCCGCCAGCGATACCAGGTTTCGATCTCGGAAAAGGCGTCGGCGCCGATCAGAAATGCGCGTGGCTCCGGAAAGTGTTTCAGAGTGTCGTATGTATACGACCGCTGCGGGGTATTCTCCACTTCGGAAATTTCGCAGTCTCGACATGCCAGGCGGATCATCGCGGCTCGATCCGCAAACTGCGCGCGGAGCGGTTTATGTGGCGGATTTCCGGACGGCAGAAAGATCACGCCTTCCAATCCGAACTGTTTCTGCGCCTCACGAGCCACCAGCAGATGCCCCTCGTGTACCGGATCGAATGATCCACCGAAAAGGGCCTTCACTACAGCTTCTGAATTCGAAGGTTGCGAAACTCGACGAGCATCCCGGGTCCTTTGTGCAATTGCAACGCAACGATGCCGCTTTTGGGCTTCTCGCCGTGAAGCTCTGCCGTGACCGTACCGTTTAGCGTTAACCGGATATCGCCGCCCTTTGCATAAATTTGGTAGTCATTCCAATCTTTGGCTTTCACGACGGTCTCGCCTTTTCCTGTCCAGCCGTTGACGATGACCCCCCGCGTTCCTTTCTCATCGTAGACGGAGCCCCACCAGTTGCCCTCGGCAGCATCGGCCTGAAGCCCGCGCACCACCCAACGCTTGTCCGGCAAGGAATCGCTGCGGAACTGTATGCCCGAGTTGTGATTTCGGAGCTTGATCTCCAGGCGCAGATCGAAGTCCTGAAACTGATATTTGTAGGCGAGGAATGTGTTGTCCTGAAGTTCGACGCCGTCAGTCGAGCCGACGATCGCGCCATTCTTTACACTCCAGAGACGCGGGTCCCCATCCCAATCCTCGAGATTCTTCCCATTGAACATTGGCTTAAAGCCTGGCTCAACGGCGGCCAGAGCTGCTGCAGCGGGAACGGCTAGAGCAAACTGGCGGCGAGAAATGATGGATTGAGTCATCGGGAGAATTGTATCGCCCGGGCAGCCGCGCTGGCCAGTTCATCCGCCCGGTTATTGTCCGCATGCGAGGCATGGCCCTTCGTCCAGTGCCATTTGGTGCGGTGGCGTGCGTTCTGTTCGTCGAGTTCCTGCCACAGCTCCTGGTTCTTCACCGGCTTCTTATCCGCCGTCTTCCAGCCACGTGCCTTCCAGCCATGTATCCACTGCGTGATTCCGTTCCTCAGGTACTCGGAGTCGGTCGTGATCTCCACCTCGCAGGATTCCTTCAGAGCCCGCAGCCCCTCGACAGCGGCGCGCAGTTCCATGCGGTTGTTGGTGGTGCTCGGCTCGCTGCCCGAAGCTTCGCGCCGGTGTTCGCCGAACCGGAGAACATAGGCCCATCCGCCGGGCCCGGGATTGCCCAAACAGGCCCCATCTGTAATTAGCTGAACTTTTTTCAAGAGTGTAGTTTTAACGTCAGGCGGCGGCCGGCTCCCCGAGGAGCTGTTCGAAGAACCGGTCCACGTGATCGAGAATAGCCGCCGGCTCCCGTGCCGTATAGATCATCGCCCGGAGCTTCGCGCCGTTCCGGATTCCGTGGGTGAAGTACGTTGTGAATTGCTTCATTTTTCCGACCGCGTCCGGCGCGAGTCCCGCGTTCGTTGCACCGGACAGCATCAGGAAGTACTTCCGCATGATTTCGTAGCGCATCTCGTCTGTCGGGACGTCGTAGGTGCCGGTAGCGGCATATTGCGCAATCTGCCGGAAGATCCACGGATTAGCAGACGCGCAGCGGCCGATCATCACCGCATCGCATCCGGTTTCGGCCACCATGCGAGCAGCGTCCTCCGGCAAGTTCACATCCCCGTTGCCAATCACCGGGATTCGCGTCGAGGCCTTCAGCATCGCGATGCGCGACCAGTCGGCCGAGCCGGAATACCCCTGCTCGCGGGTGCGCGGATGCAGCGCAACGGCGGAAAGCCCGCAATCCTCAGCCAGCTTACCCATCTGGACAAAGACCAGTTCCTGGTCGTTCCAGCCGGCGCGGAATTTGCATGTCAGCGATTCGGATTCCGCTGACATG
>CAYTVP010000287.1:0-4515 GCA_964441675.1 uncultured Solibacteraceae bacterium
TGCCAGTCCGCCGGCTGACGGGTGAAGATCTAGATACACAAAGATTTAACGGTTGGGGCGGCTGAATCGATGGAAAAAAGATTAACCGGACGGTCCTAGTTAAATTATTGATAATAAAAGGGTAAACTTTTTCAAGTCATCCCCTTGTGCCAAATCGGAGATGTGTTAGACTGAGAAACCGCAGGGAGATCGCGCGTGGAAAAAACCGGGATCTTCCATCCGTCCGGAGCAGGACTTCCCCCCACAGCCCGACGCTCCCTTACGATTTTCCACAGCGTAGGAAAATCTGTGGGAATCGTCTTGCCACCGAACGGAAGCGTGGAGATCGCATGGATTTGTGGGAAGACATCAAGCAACGTTTAGCTCTCACGGTTAGTGCGGAAGGTTTTGAAAATTGGGTCAGTAAAACGCGGCTTCTGGAGGCGGACCAAGGATTGCTCCGTATCGGCGTTCCGGATGAGGCCACGCGGGAGTGGATGGAAACGGAATATGGCGAACAGGTACAGTCCGCCATTCGCAGCCTTGGCTTGTCTATCAACAGCATTGTGTACGACGCCGCTGCAACGGATAGACCACGGCCATCGCTCCAGACATCGGCCGATCCCCTTCATTTCAACGGAATTCACCTCAATCCGCGGCTGACGTTTGATTCGTTCGTCGTCGGCTCCTGCAACCAGTTCGCCCATGCTGCTGCGCGTGCCGTCGCTACGGGTCCCTCGAAGCGCTACAACCCCTTGTTTATTTATGGGGGCACTGGCATGGGAAAAACCCATCTGATGCACGCTACCGGCCGCGCTCTGCTCGATAACTATCGCGGCTTACGCGTGGTTTATACCACCAGCGAGCGGTTCATGAATCACATGATTCAGTGTTTGAAATCGGACCGGATGTCGCTGTTTCAGCAGCACTTTCGATCGGCTGACGTCCTACTGGTGGACGATATTCAGAATATCGCCGGAAAAGAACGGACACAGGAAGAATTTTTCCATACTTTCAACGATTTACAGGAACATAATAAGCAGATCGTAATCTCATCCGATTCGGCCCCGAATGCCACTCCCGGTCTGGTGGAGCGGCTTCGTTCCCGGTTTGAGTGGGGATTGATGGTCGACGTCCAGCCGCCGGATCTCGAAACAAAGATGGCCATTCTCGACAAGAAAGCCGATGTCGAAGGAATTTCGCTGCCGGAAGACGTCCGGATTATGATCGCCACGCGAACGAAATCGAACGTGCGGGAGCTTGAAGGGGCTCTAATTAAGCTGACGGCCTTCTCCAGTGTCACCGGTGAACCAATCTCCGTTCAGATGGCGGAGCAGGTTTTACGCTATCTAAACCACGGTCCCAGTAAGCGTATTTCCATTGAATCCATTATTCGCACTGTGGCGGACCGCTTCGGTCTGCAACCAAATCAGCTGAAGATGAAGTCTAACGAACGGAAGATTGCTTATCCGCGTCAGATCGCAATGTATCTGGCAAAGGAATTGACCGGATCATCGCTTCCGGAGATCGGACGCTCATTCGGCAACAAGCATCACACAACGGTTCTGCACTCGATCCAGAAAATCGAGGGGTTACGGCTGCGCGACCCGGATCTCAACAGACTCTTGCACAACCTAACTGACGCATTAACAGCATGATATGGAATTTTTTCACAGCCGGGCCGGGTAGTCCGTGTGGAAAGGTGTTCGAAATTCGCTCAAGGCCGGATTTTTACTTTTCCGCCGACATGGTTTTCAACATCGCGACGTAGTAAAAACTAGTTGATTTTAGTATAATTTAGGTAGTTATCCACGTCTCCACAGGCCCTACTAAAACGACTAAGCAATTGAAGTATTTCTCTACTATCCGAAGCATTAGGGAGAGCACTCATGGAATTCACCGTCAGTAAGAGTAATCTTGCGCGGGAACTAGGCTTTTCTCAGGGCGTGGTCGAAAAGAAGACCACCATCCCAATTCTGTCGAATGTCTTGATGGAGGCCTCCGGAGACCGGATCACTCTGACGGCGACTGACTTGGAACTGGGGATTCGTTGCTCCTGTCCAGCAAAGGTCAAGAAGCCGGGGCATGGGACAATTCCCGCGCGGCGGTTGCTCGACTACGTGAGGCTGCTGCCCGAGGGAGACCTGGACCTGAAGTTCGGCGACAATCAGTGGGCTACCATCACTTGCGGCCGCTCCCGAACCAGAATCGCCGGGATGTCGCGGGAAAGCTTTCCGGAGCTTCCGTCCATGCCGGACGTGATGGCGGAGCTTCCCGCCAAGATTGTTGCTGCGATGATCGCGAAAACAATCTTTGCGATTTCCGCCGAGGAGAGTCGTTTTACGTTGAACGGCGCGCTCTTTCTAGTGAAAGAGGACGGGCTGAGCATGGTGGCCACCGATGGCCATCGTCTGGCGATGGTGGAACAGAGCGCCAGTCTTCCCGGAGTAGCGGCGCCGTTCAAGGCGCAGCTCCCGAAGAAAGCAATGCAGGAAATTCAGCGGCTGGTTGCCGACGCCGGTCCGGATGATACGATCCGGTTTGCGGGCGACGAGAACCACCTGTTTTTTGAGTTCGGCGAGCGGCTACTGCTCTCACGAAAGCTAACCGGGAACTTCCCCGATTTCGAGCGCGTTCTGCCGAAAGAACAGCCAAATACGGTCGAGATCGAAAAAGATCAGCTTCGGGGCGCGATCGAACGCGTCGCGCAGTTTTCCGACGACCGAAGCCATGCCATCCGGCTGAAGGTCACGGATGGGGAAGTCAAAATTCATTCCTCACTCTCCGATACCGGAGAAAGCGAGGAGTCCCTCCTGACGGAGTACAAGGGTCCTGGAGTCGAAATCGGCTTCAACGCCACCTACCTGGTGGAGTTTCTTCGCGCGCTACCCGAAGACAAAGCCGCATTTTTATTTAAGGACCCGAACAGCGCGGGCGAACTGCGGCCTTCCGGCGAAGACGTCAGCTATTCATACCGCTATGTTGTGATGCCCATGCGCATCTGAGTGGCAAGGGAGGCTGTTCAGATAACGGTCGGGCTGTAAGAAGTAAATCAAAAATGAATAATTTATACGATTCGTCGAGCATTAAAGTGCTGGAGGGCCTGGAGGCTGTCCGGCTGCGCCCCGCTATGTATATCGGCTCCACCCGTGAGACCGGTTTGCATCACTTGGTGTATGAGGTTGTCGATAATTCTGTCGATGAAGCGTTAGCAGGTTACTGCACCGAGATCTCGGTTACGATTCACGTCGACAATTCATTGACGGTTGTGGACAACGGCCGCGGCATCCCTGTGGACATCAAGGAAGAATTCGGCATCTCCGCAGCAGAGATCGTTATGACTAAGCTGCACGCTGGGGGGAAGTTTGACTCGAACTCGTACAAAGTCTCCGGCGGACTGCATGGTGTCGGTGTGAGTTGCGTCAACGCTCTTTCGGAAAGCTTAAAGCTGGAGATCTGGCGCGATAAGGCAACTTGGGAGCAGGAGTACGAGCGTGGAGTTCCTAAAGGGCCTCTCACGAAGGTTGGTAAGGCCGGAAATAAAACCGGCACCAAGCTCACATTCAAGCCCGACCCCACAGTGATGGTAGCCACCGTTTTCGATTTCGACACGCTTTCCCAGCGGCTCCGTCAGATTGCCTTCCTGAACAAAGGGCTGAAAATCATTCTCATCGATGAACGGGAAGACGACACTTCCGTGGCTGCCGGCGTCGATACGATCAAAATCAAATCGCACGAATTCCTTTACGAAGGCGGTATTGCCGAGTTCATCAAGCATTTGAACAAAGGCAAGAACGTTCTTCACGACAAGCCGATCTACTTTGAAGGTTCGAAAGACCTGCCGAACGGCGGTGTCATGTCGATGGAAATTGCGCTTCAGTATAACGATGCGTACTCCGAACAGGTGTTCAGCTTCGCCAACAACATCAACACGGTGGACGGCGGTACGCACTTGTCCGGGTTCCGCAGCGCTCTGACGCGCGTGATCAATCAGGCCGGACAGCAGGGGGGGTTATTCAAGGACGTTAAGGAGAATCTGACCGGCGACGACGTGCGTGAAGGACTGACTGCGGTCGTGAGCGTGAAAGTTCCGCAGCCGCAGTTCGAAGGGCAGACAAAAGGCAAGCTAAACTCTGACATCCAGGGCGACGTAGCAACCCTGGTGTACCAGAGACTGACAGAGTTCTTCGACAAGAACCCTGCGGTGATGAAGCGAATCGTGGGCAAGGCGATCGACGCGGCTCGGGCGCGCGAGGCCGCCCGTAAGGCTCGCGATCTGACACGCCGAAAGGGCGCTCTGGACGGTGGCGGCATGCCGTGGAAGCTGGCCGACTGTCAGGAGAAAGATCCACAGCGCTGCGAATTGTTTCTCGTGGAGGGCGAGTCCGCGGGTGGAACCGCTAAAACGGGCCGGGACCGCAAATACCAGGCCATTCTTCCCCTGCGAGGCAAGCTGTTGAACGTGGAGAAGGCGCGTTACGACAAGATGCTGTCCCACGAAGAAATCCGCGCCATGATTACCGCAATCGGTACGGG
>CAYTVP010000287.1:4525-5873 GCA_964441675.1 uncultured Solibacteraceae bacterium
GGCAAGGACGATTTCGATATGTCCAAGCTGCGCTACGGCAAGATCATTATCATGACCGACGCCGATGTCGACGGCAGCCATATCCGCACGTTATTGCTGACGTTCTTTTTCCGCCACATGCAGAGCCTCATCGAGCAAGGTCACATCTTTGTCGCGCAGCCGCCACTATATGGCCTGAAAAAAGGCAAGAAGATCGAATACATTAAAAACGACGCGGAATTTACCCGCGAGGTGCTTCGCCGCGCGACCGAAAGCGTAACCATTGTGGCCGGCGAGGAAAATCTTGAAAAAACCGAAGCACGAAAACTCCTTTCCTCTCTAGACGAGCTGCAGCAGGCCTTCCGCCGTTGCCAGCGGCGCCTGCGCGAGCCCCGCGTTGTCGACCTCCTGGTCAACGCCGACTATAAGATCGACAGCAAAGCGGAGTTTCAGGCAAAAGAGAATCTGGAGCCGCTGGTTGCGGCAATCAAAGAGCTGAAGATCCCCGTCGAGCTGCGCCCGGATGAAGAACATTCGGCGTACATGATTGCCTTCCAGGACGTGACCCAGGCCGAACGGCTGATCGGCGTGGAGCTTGCCGCGCTGCCGGAATACCGCCGGCTTCGAACGCTTGCCAAGCAGGTTGCCCCGCTGAATAAGCCGCCTTTCCAGGCCGTTCGTGAAGGAAAGGCCCCGGAAGTATTGTCGGATTGGCACGATCTGTTAACGTTTGTCCGCGCCGAAGGAATGCGCGACGCCAACATTCAACGCTATAAGGGTCTCGGCGAAATGAACGCGGATCAATTGTGGGAAACCACAATGGACGCGGAGCGCCGCACGCTTCTGCGCATTGAGCTGAAGGATCTGGTCGAAAGCGACGAGATCTTTTCGACACTGATGGGCGAAGACGTGGAAAGCCGGCGCAAGTTCATCGAAGAGAATGCCCTCGACGTCCGCAATCTGGACGTCTAATTGACCCGGCTGTGTGAGTTCGCGCTCACACGTGTTGCAGCGGACCCCAGCGTTGGCGGAGAACAACAGGCAGAGCGCAATGGCAAGCAGGCGGAAACGTTCGGGCCATTTGATACTTAGTGGGCGGAACCGTGGAAAGATCTCAGTAGTAATGTGAGATTGTCAGGAATGCTGCGCACCTGATCCCAACAAGCACCGGGACTCTTTCAAGGACCGGCCGCTGCCTCTTTGGGGGAGGGCGGCATTAACAATTGAATGGGTAACCCAAATTACAGCCGTTGCCGTTTGGGAACGTGAAGGATCCTTATCTTATAAGAGAAGTGCCCTAGTGAAAAAGATCGCTTTCAATCTCTTCCAGCTGCTTGCCATGCGCCTGAGATTCCCCTTTTGCTGCTCT
>CAYTVP010000288.1:0-5867 GCA_964441675.1 uncultured Solibacteraceae bacterium
GGCAATTCCTTCGCGACGATGCTGCTCGGCTACCCCACCTACATCCGGCGCGGGTTCAGTATTCCGCAGCTTTTCGCAAAGCAGCACTATTTCGATGCGTTCTTTCAGGATGACTGGCGTGTCACAGATAAGCTGACCGTGAATCTCGGGATTCGTTGGGAATCGGGAATGCGGCCCTACGACGCAAATAACGCGCTGGGGAATCTACTGATCACGCGTGATTCGAATGGGCTCCTCCAGCCGCAGCTCATGTGGGCGGGCGTGAATCCGCTACCCGATCCGGTTACCGGCCAGACCAACCTTCCGCCTCAAACTTTCGGCTATGGGAAATCGCTGATGCGGAACGATTTTAATAATTTTGCGCCGCGCATCGGTATTGCTTATCAGCTCAACTCAAAAACAGTCATCCGCGCGGGCGCCGGCGTATTCTTCAATACGACTTTTATGCAGGAGATCAACGATCTTCGCAAATTCTGGCCGTATCTGCCCCAGCAGGAAATCAATTACAACCGCGGAGTTGTCCCGGATTTCAGCCTCACCGACACTCCTCCAAGCTTCAACAGCACGCAGGCAATCGGCGGGTGGCCGCAGAATCCGAACAATCGTACGCCTTATTCGCAGCAGTGGAACCTGTTCGTACAACGCCAGCTCATGGACGACATGACTCTCGATGTCGGTTATGTCGGTTCGGCAAATCGCAAGCAGATTGGCTATCACGGCTGGAACAATGCTCCGACGCCGGCCCCCGGTCCAGTCGACGACCGGCGTGTGTTGGCACACGCCGGATTCAAGGGGAATATGGATGGCGGCAGTAATCACTTCAACTCGGAGTACAACGCGTTGCAGGTGAAGGTCACCAAACGTTTCCGTTCCGGAATTTCCCTTCTCGGCAACTACACGTGGGGCAAATGCATGGACGACCAGTCCTCCTTGGCGGAAGGCAAGTATCAGGACTTCATGAATGCCCGCGCCGACTGGTCGCGCTGCAGCTATGACATCACTCACGCCTTCAAAACGGGGTATGTGTATGAGCTGCCGTTCGGACGAGGCCGGAAGTTCGGCGCGGACTGGAATGCCTTCGTCGACGGAGTGTTGGGCGGATGGTCCCTCGAAGGTATCGTGCAGATTCAGACGGGCACGGCAACCAACGTCCGTACGGGTGTTGACCGGGCAAATGTCGGTAGAACCAATGAACGCCCCGACGTGCTCCACAATCCGAATCTTCCGAGCGGCGAGCGAACGGTGGACCGCTGGTTCGATACGTCTGCGTTTGTAATGCCGCAGCCATTCACATTTGGCAATGCCGGCGCCTATATCGTCAACGATGACGGCCGCCAGGTGTTCGACATTTCCATTGCCAAGCGGTTCCGAATGCCTGTTGAAGGCCACACGGTAGAGTTTCGGAGTGAGTTCTTTAACTTCCCGAATCATCCGAATTTCAACCCGCCGGGTTCCGGTGGCTTTGTGCTCGGCACGGCGGGCTACGGCGTCCTGACAAGCGCGACATCATCGCGCCAGATCCAGTTTGCGTTACGATACGCTTTCTGATTCGGTTACGCTCCCTTCAGCTTGTTCTTATCGGGGTGTTGCTGCTGCAGCACCCCATACTCCCTCAAGGCATCGCCACCGGTAGTGCCGCTGCTGCTCCTCGTTTGGCATCCTCCGGTCTCCCTTTTCCCGTTCAGTTTGTTGATATCGCTGCGCAGGCGAGTTTGAATATGAAGTTTTCTTCCGGCAGCGCGGTGCGGAAGAAGTACATCCTCGAGGCGAACGGAACGGGCGTCGCGATGATCGACTACGACAATGACGGGCGGCTCGATATCTTTCTGGTAAACGGAAGCAGCTTCGATCGGAAGGCGGCTGCTGTTGCCACCAACCGTTTGTACCGGAACCTGGGTAACGGACGCTTCACGGATGTCACCTCCGCTGCCGGGCTGGTCCGCTCCGGGTGGGGAAATGGAGTGTGCGCCGCCGATTACGACAACGACGGAAACCTGGACTTATACATTACTTACTGGGGCCGGAACGTTCTTTATCGCAATCTGGGCAACGGGCGATTTGACAACGTTACATCCCGCGCGAACGTTGGTGGAATCGATGGGCAGTGGGCTACAGGATGTACTTTTCTCGACTATGATCGTGACGGCCACATCGACTTGTTCTTCGCGACGTATGCCGGCTTCGATCCTGTCACGACGCCTCTGCCCGGCCAGTTTCCGTACTGCACGTGGAAAGGCGCGCCCGTGTTCTGCGGTCCACGGGGGCTTCCGGCGGGAACCGCTACTCTCTATCGCAATCGAGGCGATGGAACTTTCGAAGATGTGTCGGAAAAGGCAGGAATCCGGAAAGTTTCCGGCTTCTATGCATTCACGGCGGTCACGGCGGACCTGAACTCTGATGGTTGGCCCGATATCTACGTTGCCTGCGATTCAACGCCGAGCCTTCTGTTTCGAAACAACAAAGATGGCACTTTTGGCGAAGTCGGGACCGAAAGCGGTGTGGCGTTTAACGAACACGGCTCGGAGCAGGCAGGGATGGGAGTCGGCGTCGGCGACTTCAATCGTGATGGCTTGATCGACCTGACGAAAACGAATTTCTCCGGTGACTATCCCAACATCTATCGGAACATCGGCCGGGGAATATTTAACGATGTGCCAATTAAGTCCGGCCTTGCTGTGAATCCCAACTATGTCCAGTGGGGCACTGCTTTCGCCGATCTGGACAATGACGGCTGGCAGGATATCTTTCAAGTGGCGGGTCATGTGTATGCCGACGTTCAGAAGATCGATCCGGCCGATTCGTACAAGCAGCCGCGTGTCGTCTATCGAGCATTGGGAGACGGGCGATTCGAGGACGTCTCTACGATTGCCGGGCCGGCGATCGCAGAGAAACACTCCAGCCGGGGTGCTGCATTCGGAGATTTCGACAACGATGGCGACATCGATGTGGTTGTGATGAACATGCACGAACCGCCGTCGCTCATTCGCAACGACTTGAAAAGCACGAATCGCTGGGTGCAGGTGAAGCTTCAGGGAACGAAGTCGAACCGGGCTGCGATCGGCGCGCTGGTGACGATCGAAACGGGAGCAGATCGCCAGGTTGCCCCGGTGCTAAGCCAATCCAGCTTCCTTTCGCAGAATGACCTGCGCCTGCATTTTGGCCTGGGTGAAAAACAGCGTGTCGACAAGTTTCAGGTCCGGTGGCCGTCGGGTGAAGAGGAAGACTTTCCCGCCGCTGACGCGGGCGGCGTGATACTGCTGGTCGAAGGCACGGGCGAGACCCGGCCAATCCAATTACCGCGATGATTTTCGCCGCCGGGCTGCTTTACTTCGCTCTGTCACAGGTTGCCGATCCGGAAGCGCTAGACCAGGCTGCGCTTGGGAAAGCACAGGCCGGGCAGCTGCCCGAAGCGGAAGCCTTATGGAAGCAGGCGATTCAGGCTTCGCCGAAATTCTTTCCGGCGCATTTCAATCTCGGTTATATGTTCGTCTCTCAGTCCCGCTTTGCGGATGCCGAACCACATCTTGCTCAGGCGGCGCAGATTCAGCCTTCCGACTTCAACACACGCTATCTGCTGGGGATGGCGCGGGTGAACCTCGGCCGGCGGGAGGATGGCCTGCGCGAATGGCGATCGGCACTGAAGCTACAGCCAAACCATCGCAAGCTACTCGCTGTCATGGCTATTGAGTACGGCAAGGGCGGATATTTTCGTGAGGCAGCGGAAGTAGCGAAGAGCGCATTGGCGCTTTCGGAAAGAAGTCTGGATGCCTACCTGATCGCGATCAAGGCATGCCAGGAAGCACAGGATGCGGAGGCGATTGAGCTGGCGCGGCAGGCCGCTACCGCCTTCCCGGACTCGGCTCGCGCGAATTTCGAATACGGATTTCAGCTGCAACGAGCCGGACGGAATTCCGAGAGTCTGCCGTATTTCCGGAAGGCCATGTCGCTCGATTCGAAGTACGAAGAGCCGTTTTATTTCTATGGCGGCGCCTTGCTCGAGGTGGGAAAATACGACGAAGCGATACGCTCTCTCCGGGCTGCCCTCGAGATCAAGCCGGATTACGTGGCGGCTGCCGTGGCTCTCGCTCGTGCGCTAATGGAACAGGAGCGCTACGAGGAAGCGGTCGCCGGTCTTCAAAACGTGATCCGGCTGGCGCCCGATCATCCCCAGCCTCACCTGATGCTGTCTCGTATCTACTTCCGCCTGGGACGCGAAGAGGACGCAGCGCGAGAGAAGGAAATCTCGCTCCGTCTTCGCCGCGCCGACAGCAGTTTGATGGAGCAGCCGCAAAATCGTCCATTTCCCGACTCGCCGCCGCAGTAAGGTGGCTGTAGGAGGTTTGCCATGAAGCAACTCAACCGGCGGTCCGCCATTTTGATGGGCCTCTCAACGCAGGTGGTGGCGGCGCAGCGGTCCTCAGAGGGCGCGAAGAAGATCCAGGACGTCCTGGATGACATCGATCGCAATCAGCGGAGCGGAAGTATGATCGTTCCGCGCGAGGATGGAAAACTGTTGCGGGTGCTGGCCGAAACGGCCGGCGCGAAAACAGTTTTCGAGCTGGGAACATCGGTTGGCTATTCGGGGCTGCACTTCTGCCTGGCGCTTCGATCGACCGGCGGCCATTTGACAACATTCGATATCGATCCCGGCAGACAGGGTAGCGCGAAGAGCAATATTGAGAAGGCGGGAGCGTCGTCGCTTGTTACGTTCGTTCTTGGCGATGCGCATATTGAAGCGCCGAAGCGAGCGAAGACGATCGACTTGCTGTTTATCGACGCGGATAAGGAAGGTTACCTGGACTATCTGAATAAACTTGCGCCGGCCGTTCGGCCCGGGGGGCTGATTGTGGCGCACAACATGCACTCACCGTCTCCGGATCCACGCTTTGTCGAAGCCATCAAGACACGCCCGGATCTCAGTACCGCATTTGTCAATATGGACGCCGCTGGTCTCAGCGTCAGCGTAAAGCTCCGCAGTTGAGTTGTCGTCAGCGAACGACCACCAGGAATATCGACATCGCGATCCCGACGATGCCGAGAACAATGGCGAGAGCGATTCCGGGGGCGGATGGCCGCCCCGTGACATCCCGCCCGTCGTTGAGATTGCGGATTATCTTCAGATGCTGAAACGCGGATATTCCGTTGATCAAAACACCTGCGAGAACCAGCGCGGTTCCCACCCAGATGGAAAACGCGAAGGATCTCGCCGGAACGGCACCGCCGATGCCGACTTCGTGCAGGAATAATCCGAAGCGCGCCACCACGAACCCCAAGCCCATCAGCGCCAGCCCGGTGCGGATCCACGCGAGAAACGTGCGTTCGGCGGCAAAATAGATCCGCGGATCTCGTTCTAACTCGACCATTCTGTTACCACCCATTATCATCGACGCTACCGCTCAAACGCCCGACATAGCAATACACTAAATGGAGCGCCAGGACCGTGAACCTCAATCAACTTTTTGACCTTTCGATAGCTGCCCGCGGCGAGCAGCCTGCTCTCGAGTATTTCGTTGAGAACGCCGCTCTCCAGACGATCACTTTCAACGAAGTTCGCGAGCGTAGTATCCGTATGGCTGCCGTGCTTCGATCCCGCGGAGCGAAAAAGGGTGACCGATTGTGCGTCTATCTGTCGAACTCGATAGAGATGATCGACATCTTTCTTGCTTCGATGCGGCTGGGAATCATCTTCGTTCCGATCAATATTCTCTACCGCGAGCGCGAGATCACGCACATTCTGAATGACGCCAAACCAATTGCCACTATTACCATCGGTTCGTTTAGCGGAAGCGGCGTAATTTGGGATGTAACGGAGCTGGCCGCCGCGGCACTGAGCGCAAAGGCCGAGGTCGTGGATGTGCCGCTTGACG